>JAISDI010000127.1 GCA_031264895.1 Endomicrobium sp.
ATCTTTTTATAAGTTTCCCAATCTACCGTCGGTACATTGACGGCATTTCTTATAAGCCCTTTTGTAAAAAAATCTATTATAACCTCGCTCATCTCCTGAGCGATTTTTACCTGAGCTTCTTCCGTAGAAGCGGCAAGATGCGGCGTTACCACTACATTATTTGTTTCTATGATCGTCCAATCTTCCGGCGGCTCTTTTGCGTAAACGTCAAGCGCGGCGCCTTTAACTTTGCCGGATTTTATAGCTTCCGACAAATCTTTTTCATTGATTATAGGGCCTCTGGCGCAGTTAACTATTCTTACGCCGTCTTTCATTTTTTCAATTGCTTGCGCGTTTATCATTCCTCTTGTGCTGTCATTTAAAGGAGAATGCAAAGAGAGATAATCGGCTTGCGCATAAACTTCGTCTAAAGTTTTCAGTTCTATTGCGTAACTTTTTGCCAAATCTTCGTTTGCAAAAGGATCATAAGCCACGACTTTCATGCCGAAAGAGATCATTCTTTTTGCAACTTCCGTGCCTATTCTTCCCATGCCTATTAATCCAAGCGTTTTTCCGAGCAGTTCAGTACCCATAAAACTTTTTCTGTCCCATTTTTTGCTCTTTAAAGACATATGCGCTTCGGGAATATTTCTTGCAAGCGAAAGCATAAGGCCTATTGCATGTTCCGCAGCGGAAATCGTATTTCCTCCCGGAACGTTTGCCACGACTATACCTTTTGACGTGGCAGCCGCTTTGTCGACATTGTCCACGCCCGTTCCGGCGCGACCGATAAATTTAAGTTTGTCGGCGGCTTCAATTATATCCGCCGTAACTTTTACTTCCGAACGGATCAAAAGACCGTCGTAATTTTTAATAAGTTCTTTGAATTCTTCAGGAGACGGTTTTGCGTGAATTTCAATTTTAAATTCCTTGTTTGCCGCTAAAGCGTCCAAACCTTCCATACTGTCATAAGTCATTAAAATTTTATACATTGTTCCACCTTATCCGTTTAATAAAGCTTCTTCGGCAGCCGCTACGGCTTTGCCTTTTTCTATTTTCATTCCGAGTTCGACCAAAACCATTTCCAAACATGCAAAACCTACAAGAAGATCGGCTTTGCCGATATAGCCCATATGCGCGAATCTTATGATTTTGCCTTTTAGGTCGGCTTGTCCGCCGGCAATCGATACTCCGTACTTTTCTCTGAGCGTTTTTACGATTTTTCCGCCGATTTCTTCAGGCACTTTTGCGCTTGTTACAACTTCACAGGGAACTTCGCCAAAAAGCTCAAGACCGAGCGCCTGCATACCTGCCCTTGCGGCTTTTGCAAGAAGTTTGCAGTCATTCCATACATTCTCTATGCCTCTTTCTTTGATAAGCCTTAAAGATTCCTGAAGAGCGACTATAAGAGTTACAGGAGGAGTAAAAGGCGTTTCATTTGTGGCATAAGATTTTTTATATTTTTTTATGTCAAAATAAAATTTTGGGATTTTTGAAGTTTCCGTAAGTTTCCATGCTTTTTCGCTTAAAGAGATAAAAGCAAGTCCCGGAGCAAGCATTAAGCCTTTCTGCGAACCGGAAACCGTTACGTCGACTTTCCATTCGTCCATTTTAAATTCCTGACCGGCAAGTCCGGAAATAGTATCGACAACCAAAACGGCGTTTGTCTTTGCAACGATTTCGCCTATAGCCTTAATATCATTTACAACGCCCGTAGAAGTTTCCGTAGAAGTAGTATAAACGGCTTTTATGTTCGGGTTGGCTTTGAGAGCTTTTTCTATTTCGGCAGGCTTTACGACATTTCCCCACGGCGCTGAAGCCGAAATAACTTTAACTCCGTAAGTTTCTGCTATTTTTATCCATCTGTCGCCAAAATTACCGCAGCCGGCGACTATGACTTCGTCTCCCGGACTTAAAATATTTGTTACGGCCATTTCCATAGCTCCGGTTCCGGAACCGGCAAGCAAAAATACTTCGTTTTTTGTCTGAAAAACATACTTGAGGCTTTCCGCGACGTCTTTATAAATAGCCGCGAACTCGTTTGTGCGGTGGTGCAGAATCGGCAAAGCTTCTTTAAGCGCAACTTCCGGCGGAATCGGGGTTGGTCCCGGTGTTAAAAGATACTGTTTTTTCATCTCATTGCCTCCGTTATTTTTTGTTTTTCTTCTTATTTTGTCAACCATGAAACCCGTATCAAGACGTTACAGAATATATTTATTTCAATGGTCGGACTTTTTTTCAAAACTGCAAAAGGTGCTTGCGTACGGGTACTAACGTACGGCAAATTAGAACGACAACAACAAAGGCAACTGCAACCAACAGCAACAAAGACTACCCCGTCCGGAGACAATGTCTCCGTCCACCCCTTCACAGAAGGGGAATTTTACGGCAACGGCAGATTCTGAAATTGATTTCAGAGATGGCGGCGGACGTTTCGCTTTGTTTGGGGTTTGCTTTTTTCACCATTTTCAATTGCCAGAGAAATAACTTCATCCATATGCGAAACCGGAATCATTTCTATTTTATTTTTTATTTCTTCCGGTATGTCAGCTAAATCTTTTTTATTGCTTTCCGGAAAAAGTACTGTGACAATGCCTTCTCTGAAAGCTGCCAAAACTTTTTCTTTAAGCCCTCCTATACCAAGTACCCGCCCTCTTAAAGTGATTTCGCCGGTCATCGCGATTTTTTTCTTTACGGGCTTTTCCATGCACACGGAAGCCAAAGCCGAAGCTAAAGCTATGCCGGCGCTGGGGCCGTCTTTAGGCACTGCGCCTTC
>JAISDI010000140.1 GCA_031264895.1 Endomicrobium sp.
GAATGATAAGATATAACAAACAAACTAAATATTGTCCAATTTAGCTCTGATCGAATATCTGGGTTAAATAACCACTTTTCTCTTTTTTGTTAGCTAATTTTGCAGATTTTCACCAAATCGTGAAAGGCATAAAAGTTTCAATAATCTAAATTCATTGACTTTATTTTTTAAATAGATAAAATTATATCAATATTTTTGTATAGATAAAAAAATATTTATTGAGGGGTTATATGGATAATGAAAATTTGCAGGAAAGTAGCAATAAGGGGTTTTCTGAGCCTGCTGTCAGGAGGCTGCCTGTTTATCATCACTATTTAGTTAAGGTGCATGAAGCGGGGGGAATTTTTATTTCCAGTACGCAGATAGCTGCTGATTTGAATCTTGTTCAAGTGCAGGTCAGGAAAGATTTGGAGTTTACCGGACTTGAAGGAAAGCCGAAAATAGGGTATGAAGTTACGGCTTTGCTTAAAGCTATTGAAGTGTTTCTTGGATGGGATAAAATAAATCCGGCAATTTTGGCCGGAGCCGGACATCTGGGGAACGCGCTTTTGGGGTATCAGGGGTTTAAAGAGTACGGATTAAATATTGTCGCGGCTTTTGACAGCGATTTTGTTAAAATCGGAAAACTTATACACGGAAAGCCGGTTTATTCAATAGATTTTATGGAAAAATATATACAAGAACATAATACTGAAATCGGTATACTTACGGCGCCGGCGCAGTATGCGCAGGATCTGGCCGACAAAATGATAAATGCAGGAATAAAAGCGATATGGAATTTTGCGCCGGCAAGAATAACTGCCGATAAGCCGGACATAATAATACAGCATGAAAGTCTTGCTTCGTCTTTTGCCGTCTTATCAAAAAAAATAAATTCAAATATAAACAAATAGCGGGGGAAACGTTATGGAAGCAAATTACAGTAAGTTTAACAGGGTCTGTCAGATCATTGAAGAAAACGGTTTTGATAAATCAAAATTGATCCCTATTCTTCAGGCTGTGCAGAACGAGTACAGGTATTTGCCGGAAGAAATTCTGGCTTTTATCGCGTCGTCTCTAAATATATCTCCGGCGCGGGTTTACGGCGTTGCGACATTTTTTGCGCATTTTACGCTGAAACCCAAAGGAAAATATATTATCAAAGTTTGCGACGGCACGGCGTGTCATGTAAAGAAGTCCAGAGGACTTATTGACGCCGTTAAAAACAAGCTCGGCTTAAAAGACGGTGAACATACTACTAAGGACATGCTTTTTACTTTGGAAACCGTATCATGTCTTGGGGCGTGCGGGCTGGCTCCGGTTCTTCTCATGAACGAAGAAGTTCACGGGCAGGTTACTCCGGATAAAGTAGTGAAACTTATTGATGCGGTAATCAAGCAAGAGGAGGCGCGATAATGATAGAACTTGACAAAATAACCGCATCAGTCAAAAGAGCGGTTGAAAAAATAGATAAAAGAATTATTATCTGCGCCGGCACGGGCTGCGTGGCAAACGGTTCGCTTAAAGTTTTTGAAGCTTTCAAAGAGACGGCAAAAGAAATGGGACTGAATTTAACCGTAGAACTTAAAGAAGAAAACGATAAATCAACTTTATTGTCAAAAAGCGGCTGTCAGGGGTTTTGTCAGATGGGGCCGCTTGTAAATATTCTGCCTGCCGGAATACTATATAATAAGGTAAAAACTGCGGACGTAAAAGAAATATTGGAAAAAAGCATAATAAACGACGAGACGGTTGAAAGACTTTGTTATAAAGATAACGGCAAAGTGTGTAAAGGTCAGGAAGAAATTCCTTTTTACACAAAACAGCATAGAATGGTTTTGAAACAGTGCGGAGTTATAGACCCGGAAAATATCGGCGAATATATTTATGACGGCGGATATCTGGCAGCAAAAAAAGCCTGTATTGAAATGTCGGACAAAGAAATCTGCGACGTAGTTTTGGCTGCGGGGCTAAGAGGACGCGGCGGCGGCGGTTTTCCGTCCGGCAGAAAATGGGAAGCCGCAAGAGTTCAGCCAAAAGGAAAAAAATACGTAATTTGTAACGGCGACGAAGGCGACCCCGGAGCCTTTATGGACAGAAGCGTCATGGAAGGAAACCCGCACAGTGTTATAGAAGGTATGATAATAGCTTCAAAAGCCATCGGCGCGGACGAAGGTTATGTATATGTCCGAACCGAATACGCGCTGGCCGTCGAGAGAATGAAAAAAGCCGTCGCTGCGGCGGCGGAAAAAGGCGCGCTTGGCAAAAATATTTTCGGTTCCGGACACAATTTTACTCTTCACGTTATGGAAGGCGCGGGCGCGTTTGTGTGCGGAGAAGAAACTGCATTGATAGCTTCCGTAGAAGGAAAACGCGGTATGCCTTCCCCAAAACCTCCTTTTCCGGCGCAAAGCGGATTGTGGAGAAAACCGACGATTATTAATAATGTTGAAACGCTTGCCAGCGTTCCCATGATAATAAATTACGGCGCGCAAACTTTCAGAAAAATAGGCACAGAAGGTTCGCCAGGTACAAAAACGTTTGCTTTGACCGGACACGTTTTAAACACCGGTCTTATAGAAGTGCCTTTCGGAGCGACGTTAAGACATATAATATTTGACGTTTCCGGCGGCGTTACCGACGAAAAAGGGCAGGTCAAAGACGACAATTTCAAAGCCGTGCAGATAGGCGGCCCGTCGGGCGGATGTCTTACGCAGGAACATCTCGATCTTCCTCTGGATTTTGACAGTTTAAGAAAAGCAGGCGCCATGGTAGGTTCCGGCGGGCTTGTCGTGATGAATAAAAGTACGTGTATGGTAAATGTCGCAAAATTTTTTATGCAGTTTACGCAAAACGAGTCTTGCGGAAAATGCGTTTTGTGCCGCGAAGGCACAAGACAGATGCTTTTAATGCTTGAAGATATAACCGAAGGAAGAGCCGACGAAAACACTATCCCTCTTCTTGAAAGACTTGCAAAGGCGGTTCAGACGGGTTCGCTGTGCGCGCTGGGAAAAACCGCGCCTAATCCCGTTCTTTCGACTTTAAAATATTTCAGGGACGAATACGACGCGCACGTTAAAGAAAAAAGATGTCCTACGGGCGAATGTACAAATCTGGTAAATTATTCCATAAACGATAAATGTATAGGCTGTACGGCCTGCGCCGTAAAATGTCCCGTGAAAGCCATTAAAGGCGAACGCAAACAAAAGCACACGATAGATACTGCGTCGTGTATAAAATGCGGAGTTTGCATAAACGTTTGCAAATTTCAGGCTGTGGTAAGGGGTTAATAATGGAAAAGCAATTGATAATAAACAATTCCAGAGTCTATTTCAGCGGAGAAAAAAATATTCTCGAAGTTATAAGAAAACATAATATAGAACTTCCTACATTCTGCTATCATTCCGAGCTTAGCGCTTACGGTTCTTGCAGGCTGTGCATGGTGGAAGTAGACGGAAGAGGAATTCTTCCGGCCTGTTCAACGCCTCCGGAAAACGGAATGAGAATAAAAACCAACAATGAAGAAATAAGAGAGATGAGAAAAATTATCGTCGAACTTCTTCTGGCAAACCACGATAAAGACTGCACGACATGCCGTAAAAGCGAAACCTGTCAGCTTCAATCTCTTTCAAGAAAACTCGGCGTGGACACTATAAGATTTAAAAATGTCGCAAAGAAAGAGGAAAAAGATCTTTCGACGCACGCTTTGGTAAGAGATCCGGGAAAATGCGTTCTCTGCGGAGACTGCGTAAGATTTTGCGAAGAAATACAAAGTATCGGAGCCATAGATTTTGCAAACAGAGGCCCGAACTCGCAAGTTTGCCCGAGCTTTGCAAAAGAATTAGACGATTCCGAATGCGTTTACTGCGGGCAGTGCGCAAGAGTCTGTCCGACGGGCGCAATAACCCCAAAATCTGAAGTCAGTTATGTCTGGAAAGCGCTTAGCGATCCTAAGAAAAAAGTTGTCGTCGCAATCGCACCCGCCGTAAGAGCCGCCATAGGTGAATCTTTCGGGATTGTGGGGGAAAACGGAACTGAATCTGCGGGAAAGATCGCGACGGCTTTGCGTTCAATGGGTTTTGATAAAGTTTTCGACATATCTTTTGCCGCGGACATGACTATAGTCGAAGAAGCGAACGAATTTGTCGAAAGGCTCGGAAACGACAAACATATGCCGCAGTTTACTTCCTGCTGTCCGGCGTGGGTTAAGTTTGTCGAACAGTATTATCCTGATATGATTAAAAATCTTTCAAGCTGCCGTTCGCCGCAGGGGATGTTCGGTTCTATAGCAAAAAAGATTATGCCGCAAGCGCTTGAAACGCCGAAAGAAGATTTAGTTGTCGTTGCAATAATGCCGTGTACTGCAAAAAAGTTTGAAGCAAGAAGGCCGGAACTTTCAAAAGACGGTATCCAAGACATAGATTATGTTTTAACAACTCAGGAATTTGCGAGAATGATAGAAGAGTCCGGCCTGCGTTTTGCGGACTTGAACCCTTCGGCTTTCGATATGCCCATGGGTTTTAAGACGGGCGGCGGCGTGATATTCGGAAATTCCGGCGGAGTTACCGAAGCGGTTTTAAGAAACGTCATACAGGCAAAAGACGGCATTGACGAAACCGAAGAGTTCAGTTTTGTGCGCGGAGAAGACGGAGTCAGAGAAGCGAAAGTCAATGTCGGCGGTAAAGAATTAAAGATAGCAATAGTGTACGGGCTTAAAAATGCAAGAAAAATAGTCAGAGACATAAAAGCGGACAAATCAAGATACGATTTTGTAGAAGTTATGGCCTGTCCGGGCGGCTGTATAGGCGGGGCAGGGCAGCCCGTATACAAAGATATTTCAATAAGAAAAGCGCGCACAAAAGTTTTGTACGAAAATGATAAAACGCTTGAACTTCACAAACCGCAGGACAATCCGTACGTGCAGAAAATGTACGAACAGTTTTTAGGTAAACCCGGCAGCCGTGAAGCGCACGAGCTTCTTCATTCAAAACACAGCAATAAAAAAAGGCTTCAGGAAGGGCCGCTCACAATTTATACTCCTAAAAATGAAAAGAAACTTAACATAAACGTATGTTTCGGCACAAGCTGTATGCTTAAAGGTTCGCAAAAACTTTTAAAACAGATACTGGATTTTGTCGAGACAAAAGATTTTAAAGATAATGTAGGCATAGACGCTTCTTTTTGTTTTGAAAAATGTTCAAAAGGCCCGGTTGTAAGAATCGGAGAACAAACTTTAGAAAAATGTTCCATTGAAGCCGCCGAACTGGCAATTATGGAAGAAATTAAAAAAATTCAAAAATAACTGTAGAAATAAGTTCTCTTTTTATTCGAAAATGCTAAAATAGGTACTTGCGTACGGGTACTAGCGTACGGCAAACTAGAAAGACCCCGTTCCTGCCTTTGCAGGCAGCAAACTATAAAGCTCCCGTTCCTTGCCTTTGCAGGCGGCAAACTAGAAAGACCTTGTTCCTTTAATCTTTATCTTTGTTCGTCATGTCTTTGCAGTGGTCGTAAAATTCCCCTCTACGGAGGGGTGGCAGCGCAAAGCGCTGACGGGGTGGTTGCCGTTGTTGTTGCCGTTAGTCTTTACGTCGTCCGCCGTCATTGCCGGAATCCGTTACAGGGAATCCATGTTGCCTTTTCGCCGTTTGTCGTTCATTCCCCTTTTGTAAAAAGGGGTGGCAGCGCAAAGCGCTGACGGGGAATTTTGCCGTTCAGTCTTTGCCGTTAATTACTAATTACTCACTACTAATTAATAATTATAGTTAAGGAGAACATTTTGGGAAGAATAATGGGAATAGATTACGGCATAAAAAGAATCGGTATAGCCATGACCGATATTATGCGCATTGTCGCGTCTCCTTTTGACACGGTAGACAGCAGCGAATCCGTTAAAAAAAATGCGTTAAAAATTGTCGAGATAGCGCAAAACAACGACGTTTCGGAAATAGTGGTCGGCATTCCCGTAAACATGAACGGCACCGAAGGCGAAATGGCCGAAACGGTTAGAAAATTTATAGAAGAAATTAAAAAGATTTCATCTATGCAGATCTTTGAAATGGACGAAAGGCTAACGACGGCTCAAGCCGAAAGAATGCTGATCGAAGAAGGCAATGTTTCGCGCGGAAAAAGAAAAGGTTTGAAAGATAAGCTTGCCGCTTCGTTCATTTTGCAGACTTATATGGATGCAAAAGGGTTTTAAATGTGCATTACATAGTCGACGGTTATAATGTTATCAATTGCAGCGACATGTTTATCGCTTCCACTCTTGAAGGAAGGCGCAATAAACTTATAGATTTTATTTCACAAAACAGGCCTCACGGCAGTTTAAGAAACGGCATTACGGTTGTTTTTGACTGCAAATCAAAAAATCCTTACGAATTTAACGGCTATAACAGCAGCCATGTCGGAAGCATAGAGATAATTTTTAGCGACGGAGTTATGCTTGCCGACGATATAATTGCCGAAATAGTCGACAATGCAAAAAACCCGTATGAAATCACCGTCGTTACAAACGACAAAGGCATAAGGCGGCGCACCGCTCCGAGCGGCGCAAAACATGAAGGTGTTGAAAGCTTTTTGGCAAAAGGTTCAAAACCGAAAAATATAAAAAGAGCGCAGGAAATTTTGTCCGGAGATATAAAAGAAGAAATAAACGAGGAGTTTGAACAATTGTGGCTAAAAAAACACAAAATAAAATAATCATTGCCGCAGCGGCTATAGCTGCGGCATTAATATTTTTTGGCGTATACTGTTTTTTGTCTTCGGCAGACGGCAAAAAAGTTATTTTCACTGTAAAAAGCGGGGAAAGCGCTTCGTCTGTAGCAGCTCGTTTGAAAAGTGAAAAACTCATATGCTCAAAAACTTTGTTTTTGGCTTATGCGAAATTTACGGGTTCAGCCGGCAAAATAAAAGCCGGCTATTATGAATTTACGCGGCAGGGCGGAATGTTTAAGATTTTTGACGAGCTGAAATCAGGATCGAAAAGCCTCATAAAATTTACCGTTCCGGAAGGCAGCAATATAAAACAAACTGCGGAAATCATAGCTTCAAAAGGGACGACGGATAAAGATAAGTTTATAAAAATCGCCGAAGAAAGAAAGATGGAAGGCTATTTGATGCCGGAAACTTATTTTATAGATCCGCTTATGAGCGAAGAAGACATTATTTCTGCAATGAAAAAAGAGTTTGACAACAAAGTTACTGAGGACATGTACGAAAGAGCCGCAGAACTTGACATGACTATGGAAAAAATAATTACGATTGCTTCCATAATAGAAAAAGAAGCCGTAAACCCCGAAGAGCGCGCAACCATAGCGGCAGTTTTTTATAACAGGCTCAAAAAAAGAATCAGGCTTGAATCGTGCGCTACGGTTTTGTATGCTTTGGGCGTAAGTAAAGCAAGGCTTACGTTTGAAGACACGATGTTTGATTCTCCGTATAATACTTACAGACATTCCGGTCTTCCGCCCGGCCCGATTTGCAGTCCGGGAATAGAATCCATAAAAGCCGCTTTGTATCCTGCAAATTCGAGCAGTTTGTTTTTTGTTTCTAAAGGGAACGGAAGTCATATGTTTGCGGAAAGCCTCGAGCAGCACGTAAAAAATAAACGGGAAACCAAAAAAATAATAAAAAAACGCAATCAACAGAGACCGGATGCAAATAATTAAGAATTACCAGAACGAAATATACAGCATGGCTTTAAGTTTGACCGGCAGCGAGCAGACTTCAAAAAAAGCCGCCGTTAAAGCTTTTGAAAGTCTTTTAAAATCTTATTATGCGGATTCGCCGGAAACTAAAATAGAGCTTTATAAAAAGCTTTTAAAAAATATCGGAATTTTTGATATAAAGAAAAAAGATTTAAATAAAAAAGGAATAATAAATTCTGTAAAACACAATCTCGGACTTTTTGACAAAAAAGTTTTCGTTTTAAAGTATGAGTTTAATTGTCCGCTGAAAGACATCGTATATATTTTGAATTCGAACGCGGAAAAAATAAAAAAATCTCTTTATAAAAGCGCGTGGCGCGTATCGCAAATTATTGAGGATACCGAGAATGAAATGTAAAGAAGCCGTTTATGAAATCGCCCCTTTTTGCCGTGGCGATATGGAAGAACAAAAAGAAAAAGAGTTTAAAAGACATACCACAGTCTGTAAAGACTGCGCGCGCAGCCTGTTTAGAATAAGAAAAACTTTAGAATACCTTTATGCCAATGTTCCGGAGATAAAAACTGTAGATTTGACCGGCGATATACAAATAAAATATAAGTGATCAGAGGTTTACATGGAAAAAAGAAAAATTTATCTGGATAACAGCGCAACGACGCAAACGGACGAGGCAGTCGTAAAAGAAATGCTTCCGTATTTTTCCGACATATACGGCAACGCTTCAAGTTTTCATTCTTTTGGGCGCGAAGCCAGAACGGCTCTTGACGAAGCCAGAACAAAAATCGCATCTTTGCTTAACGCTTCCCCTGAAGAAATTATATTTACGGGCTGCGGCACCGAATCGGACAATTTGGCTATATTCGGAATTTTGAGCGCCTTCGGCAAAAAAGGACACATTATAACAAGTAAAATAGAACATCACGCGGTTCTTCATTCATGTGAACGTCTGGAAAAAAACGGATATGAAGTAACTTATGTGGATACGGACAAAAGCGGCAAAGTTTGCGCCGAAGACGTCATAAAAGCCGTAAAAGAAAATACTCTTCTTGTAACGATAATGCACGCCAATAACGAAGTCGGCACAATACAGCCCATAGAAGAAATAGCCGCCGGATTAAAAATCATAAACAAAAACAGAAAAGATAAAATATACTTCCATACCGACGCCGTTCAGACCGCGGGCAAAATCAAGCTTGACGTAGAAAAACTCGGAGCAGACTTGCTTTCGATAGCGGCGCATAAATTTCACGGCCCTAAAGGAATAGGCGTTTTGTACGTTAAAAAAGGAACGAATATTTCTCCGATAATTTTCGGCGGACATCATGAAAACGGTTTGCGTCCCGGAACGGAAAACGTGGCTTTTGCAAAAGCTATGGCCAAAGCTTTGGAAATTGCTGATGCGGATATGCAGGAGCATAATAAATATGTGTTTCGTTTGAGAGAAAAACTCAAAAAAGGAATTCTTGATACGATTCCGCAAGTTTTTATCAACGGCAGCGGCGAAAATTCAGTGGCCGGCATACTCAATGTCAGTTTTACTTATATAGAAGGCGAATCGCTTTTGCTTAAACTTGACATGAAAGGAATCGCCGCTTCGACGGGTTCTGCCTGCGCGTCGGGTTCGTCCGACCCTTCGCACGTTTTAACGGCCATGTGCGTTGATCCCATAGCTGCTCAAGGAGCCATTCGCTTTTCAATGAGTTATAAAAATACGGAAGAAGAAATAGATTATGTTCTATCCGTTTTGCCGCAGCTTGTAGACAGCCTGCGCGCAATGTCTCCGGTATGGCAGTCAAAAAAGAACGATTGATAATAATAATTGTATGATGAGGGGTATTTTCTCGTATGAACGTTAAAACTTGGGCAAAAAATCTTGTGACTGCAAAGCCGTTTGAAGTTTTTATCAGCATTGTTATAGTTGTAAATTGTCTGTTCATAGGCATTGAAACATATTTTCACAATCCTAAAATTTATATAACCCAGCAGATAGCTCTATCCATATTTATATTTGAAATAATTTTACGTTTTATTGCAGCCGACGGAATAAAATCTTTTTTTAAAAACGGCTGGAACGTTTTTGATTTGTCGCTGATAATAATAAGTTTGGTGCCGGAATCATTATTTGCTCATCCTGCGGCCATAACTTCTTTAAGAATTTTGAGGGTGTTCAGAGTTTTAAGGCTCGTAAGAGCCGCTCCGGAAATAAAACTTATTATAAACGTTTTAATCCGTTCTTTCAGCGCATTGACTTATAATGCTTTGTTTTTCTGCATATTCTTATATTTATTTGCGATTATCGGAGTTACATTATTTAAACTGCCGGCAGTAAACGCGCAAACCCCGCCCGAAATTATACTGGCTATGAAAGAAATGAAAACGATTGCTCCAAACAGCCCTGAAAATGCTCCGGAACCGTACGGAACGCTTCACGAGTCGATGTTTACGCTGTTTCGGATTATGACCGGCGACGATTGGACTGACATGCGTTATAATCTGTTAAAAGCATACGAACTAAAACTTATACATGTTCCGCCTTTTATAATAACGGTTTTTCATATAATGTGGTTTTGTCTGTCGGCATTTTTACTTTTAAATCTTGTGGTCGGCGCGATAGTCAACAACTATCAGGTAATCATGGAAGAAATGAGAAAAAAGAAAGAATCAAAGCTGCCGGAAAATCAGAACACGACAAACACATAAAAAAATCGTCAAAGTTGTCATACCAAAAAAAACATATGTTTTCATGTGTTTGTCATGTCGTTCTATCATGCCGCCTGCAAAGGCATTTGATAATATTTAATAAAATAGGTACAATTTATCAAATATATAAAAAAACGGAGGAAAAAATGTATATAGATTTTGCATCAGATTGGCCTGCATATTTTTTTATGGCGGCATTTTTAGTATTTATAGTTTACGTAGTCATAAAAGGTCATCCCAAAGCAGTTGAAGACGATTCGATTGTAGAAAAAGCGCAGGAAGTAAAAAAGAAATTAATAAATAAATAATTTAAAAGCCCCGCAAAAGCGGGGCTTTTTTTATATCCTTTCAGCCTCATACAGCGCGCCGTTCAACGTATGAAAACCTATATTTTTTGTAAGCCATTTCATGCGTCTGCCGTTCTAAAATACTGCCCGCAAGAGCATGTTGACTAAAAATCACTTTTATTATAAAATACAACCCTGTTCATTTAAAGCCGAGGTGGTGGAATTGGCAGACACGTGAGACTCAAAATCTCAAGTTGCTTAGGCGGCGTGCGGGTTCAAGTCCCGCCCTCGGCACCAAAAAATCTTCAACTTTTTTATCCTTTTCTTTTTACGTATAGAACCTTATCATTGTAATTTTCTATTCTTCCTAAACACTCTCTTTTTTTGACTTTGTGTTACCTGACTTGGCCCTTTTGTTGACCACTTACAATTTTAGGCGATTTATGATTTTTTCAGTTTCGGCATCAATTTGAGGTTGAGCGGTGTATTCTTTGTTGCCGATCTGAATTATTCCCGTTTTTATTGGTTCTAATTTTTTAACAAATTTCTTGATACTTAACTTCGTTCTCTCTTGTATATATCTGCTTATCGCTAACGCTGCAAAACATATCGTCAAATGCGCTTCTATGCTGTCTCTGGTTTGATGATATATCGGTCTTGCTTGCAAATCTGACTTTGCCATCCTAAAACTTTTTTCAACTTGAAATAAATTATGATACGCGTCTATCACTGTTTGCTCTTCACAGCTTAAATTCGTCACATAACCCTTTATTCCTGCCATTTG
>JAISDI010000153.1 GCA_031264895.1 Endomicrobium sp.
CCATGAACAACAAACAGCCAACGGCAACGACGAAATCCCCCGTCCGCTCCGCGTCCACCCCCTTTAAAAAAAAGGGGGAATTTCTGATTTTTTGAAAAGGGGATTTACGGCAACGGCAACATGGATTCCCACTGACTTTGTATTTAACGTTGATGCCCAATTACGAACTTCGGGCATGACGACAAAAATGAGTTCACTCGTTTGTCATTCCCGAAGGTTTTTATCGGGAATCCATTTTGTCTTTTTGCTTTTTGCCGCCATCACAATATTTAAGCTATTTGTCTATTTAACATGGTTCCCCGACAAAGACACTCGGGGATGACGACAAAGGAAAAAAAGGTTGGATGGCAGAAAATTCAAGTGGTTTGATGACGAACTTTTTGATTTAATTTTTTGAGAGTTTTTAGATAGACACAACAGCTATTAAGTTAAATCTTAATCCGATTCGGTAAATAATCTTCTATATTTAAGCGTATTTCACATTGCTTTATTACGTCTTAACCTCTAAAATCATTTCAGCTTCTTTACTTCTATATTGCTGAACGGTTTAGTATTTTTACTGCTGATTGCAGGTTTTCCTGTGCTTTTTTCAATTTGATTGCGGGCTGCTTTTGCGGCTTTTGCTCCTTCTTTGGCAACTGATGCGCTTTCGTCGAAATTTGACGGCTGTTTCTCAATGGAAATATCTGTCGCGGCTACTTCTGCAAGCATATTTAAAACCAATTCCGTATTCGTCATATTATCACGTAAGTTTTCTTTTTTAAGTCCTTTAAACTTTTTATATTCTCTGGTCGTCATTCCGCTCCAAGTTTTACTCATTAGATCCGTAAGCGCAGCGTATTGCGCACCTTGTTTTACTCCGCTTTTGTCCCATTCATCCGTCAACGCTTTGCGGACTTCAATTGATTTAATACGTTGGTTTATCCACTTTTCACTATAGCCTAAACGTCTATAACTGTTGATTGCGCGTTCGATAGAAAGTTCGGGGTCTATTGTTTCGTCGATCATCTCATTTCCGACTTTTGCCAGCCATAATTTAAAAGGTTCTGCTTTTTTGCTCGGTATAGATTGAATTAATCGTAAAATTTGTTCTGTATCGGCAACATCCGTCTTATAACTTTTCCCATCAGCCGCCTGCATTTTCAGTTGGTTAGTATTGCTAACCAACTCACTTCCTTCTTCTTTAAGCTTCTTTTTCAGCCATTTCCAATAATTACGGTTTTTCTCATAATCTGTTTGGCCGGTCAAAATAGCGATAATATCAATAATTGAAAACCACCATTTTTCAGCGCTCTCGTCCCAAATACTGCGAACCGCCTTTTCTTCAAATAATTTTATTTTACTCATATACCCCCCAGCTTTCCTTTGGAATTATAATGATTTTACTTATTTAATAACTTTGCGGTTATTTTACTAAAAACATATTCGGTTGGCAAATTAAAAAAATGTAATTTTATATTTATATAATATGTAAAGTTTAGGAGACTTTTTGCGATGGTAACTGTAATTATTAATTAGCCCAAAAATTACATTAGAGGTTTCTAAAAACCATCTTTTTTCCTTTGTCGTCATCCCCGAGTGTCTTTGTCGGGGATTGTTCGCCGTAAAACAAAAATATATCTAGTAGAAATGGATGCCGCCCGTGTTAAGACCTCACGGAGCAGGCTTCAAAAGAATTACAGCATTTCCGAAAATTCCGGGCATGACGAACAGTGTTTTAGAAACACCTATTTGTTACCTTTCTTTTCTATGCTTTTTTTGACCTTTTTTATTTTGCATAACTCTTTGTATTTTCAATCTATTATTCTTCGTTATTTCTAATGGTTTCCATTAGCAAATTTTAGCTCTAATGGAATATCTGGGTTTAATGTATGCTTTAGCATACCCATCATTTCCGTAAGGAAACATCATGTATTTATACACATCATGTCCGCAGGACACATCATTGCCTTTCGACCACCCCGTCAGCGCTTTGCGCTGACAGCCCTCCGTAGAGGGGAATTGGTTTGGATTTTGGATTAAAACACTCGGAGATGACAAACGAGCGAATTCATATGTTTCGTCAAGCCGTAAGTAAAGCTTTCCTGCATCCGCTGTTGCCGTCAAATTCTCTTTTTCAAAAAATCGGAAATTTCCGTTTTCAAAAGATTCAAAAATTCCCATTTTTTTTAAAAGGGGTGGCCGCGCAAAGCGTAGAAGGGGAGGGATATTAGAAAATTTTAACTTTAATGGAATATTCGGGTTTAATCATATATCAATTCCATATAATTTTTATAAACTTTGAACAGCTCTGTTATTATTTTGTTTGTTCAAGCAGTTTTATGTTTTCTTTTGCTATCATATTCGCAAGTTCTTTTTCTGTAGGCAGAATAGTTTTATATTTAGATGCAAAAAGCTGTTTACTTTCTTTAAGAACAGAATATTTTACCATGGTTTCTGATTTGTCTGCACAAAGTATAATACCTATTGTCGGATTATCGTCCTTGCCTCGTTTTAGAGCATCAAACATACGCACATACATATCCATTTGACCTATGTTTGAATGGGTAAGTTTCTCGGTTTTCAAATCAATAATTACAAAACATTTCAATAAATAATTATAAAATACCAAATCAACATAGAAATGTTCGGTTTCAGTACTGATACGCTGCTGGCGTGCAATAAAAGAAAATCCTTTCCCAAGCTCAAGAAGAAACTTTTGTAAATTGCTAACAAGAGCATTTTCAAGTAATGTTTCCTTTCCTGATAAATCTTCCGGAACATCAAGAAATTCTAACACATAAGGGTCTTTTATAAAGCTTTCTTGATTTGGAATTGTGTTTAAGGCTAATACCGATGTTTTATTTGCTTTTTTAGATGACAACAGCCTTCTGTAATAGCCGGTTTTGATATTGCGTTCAAGTTGGCGAGAACTCCAATTTTGTTCAGATGCTTCTTTTATGTAATATCTGCGTTCCCTTTCATTATCCAAGCGCATAATTAGACGAATATGCGTCCAGGAAAGATTCGCTACGCAGTGCGTAGCGAATTCATCAACCACAGGGAATATAAGGTAAAACTGCCTTATATTTCTAGGGCGTGTTCACACAAATTACGCGCATGCGTTTGGTCAAAACAAGTCCAAATGCTAGGCGCGGCGACAAAGCAATAGCGAGATCTATTGATAGGAGCTGCAACAACGCAGTTGGGTTTGTTTTGGCCAAACCCCAAAGGGGCTGCGGCAGCTTTTTGGTAAATTTTGCTTTTTTTGCTTCGCAGATACGTCTGTGTATCTTTGTCGCAAAAAAAAACAAAATTTCCTCAAAAATCCTAGCAGCGCATGCGCGTAATTTATGTGAATACGCCCTAAGATTTGGTTCTGAAAATCCTTTTCCAAAAGTATCTGTCAAATAACGCGAAAGATTAGTCATTAAATAGTCGCCATAATTTGCCCTTTCTTTACCTTTCTGCTCCTGTTCTACAATCTTCTTGCCAATTTTCCAATATGTTTCAATCATAATAGAATTAACCGAATAATAAGAATTGCTTCTGGCTGTTTGTAACAAAACGGCAATATCGGCAAAGAATTGTTTGTCTGATTTTTTTACAGTTAACATATCCATAGTCCTTGTAAAATTTATTAACACAAGATTATAACTAATTATGCCGACAAAGTCATTCAAATTTAGGCGGCAAATCAGATTGAATTCTCTGCTCACATGCCGTCATTGCAAATCCCGTAAAATTAAGGATTGTGCGCTCACATTTCACGCCCGCCGCAAGACATGCGCTCATTATTCTTCGTGCTGCGGCTGGGGCAGGCTTCTGTGGAATTACAGAATTTAATAAGCACGGTATGACAGCCCTGCGCCAGCAAAAGCCGGAATATATTTTGTCGTTGTCGTTAATTCCCATTTTTTAAAGGGGGTGGCCGCGCCTTTGCGGACGGGGGATTTTGTCGTTGCCGTTCTAATTGGATTTGTACTAACACTCATCTGTAAAGGTTCGATATCCATGTTAAATACAAATTCAGTTGGGTGAAAACGACGACAACTGCAAATTCCCCGTCAACGCTTTGCGGAATGCCCCGTCAGAGCCTTTGGCTAAATCCCCCGTCCGCTCCGCGTCCACCCCCTTTAAAAAAAAGGGGGAATTTCCGGGTTTTCGAAGGGGGAAGTTTGTTATTTTTGGATCCTTGCCGGATTGTCAAAATAAGTCAAAAATTTTTGGGGTGACAAAAAAATAGTAAAAAATAATAAAAAACTATGGAAAATATTTGTGAAAAAGTATAGAATATCTCTAAATTACTATAATATAAAAATCAATATATAAGAAAATTAACTTTTATTGTCGCCATTGGTCAGGGGAGTTTTATTAATGGGTTTTTCTAAAAATCATTATGTAAACGAAAGTGTTGAAACGGGAGGGTTTATCCTCGCCGTTTTTTTTATTTTGTGGACGGTAAAATAAATTGTTTTTAATAAAATATTTTAAATTGAGAGGAAAAAATGATCAAACTTTCTAAAGTAATGGGTTTTCTTGCCTTTTTTG
>JAISDI010000160.1 GCA_031264895.1 Endomicrobium sp.
TGATTTCACAAACGATATAGCGGACAAAATTACAGTTTCCCCCGGAACTACGACATTATCCGAAACTAGTAAATGGTACGTCTTGCCTACAGGCAAATTGAGAGAAACTAAAGTATATACGATATTGGAAAGCGATTTTATAATAGGCGAATTTTCAAACGCGAAATTAAATATTGCAAACCGTGAATATACTTTAGAATATTATCAAAACAAAATAGATTTAGTTGCGCATTATGTAGAAACCCCGGCATTGCAGGGCAATACCGGAAATCAAAAATCTATAGCGGGTTTATTTAATACGATTTATTTTGACGAAGAGAATTTAAGCGCACTGCCTTCTGAGATAGTTCAGCTTACAAGTGATGTTTTTGAGTTAAGAAGTACAAATGCTGCGGCTTTCCAAAAAGCTATAGAAAATTTAAGCGGAAAGTTTTATGCGGACATTATAATGTCTGCGGCGGATACGTATAATAATTCAATTCTTTTTAACCGATTAAATCCTGATTTATTGGCATTTAAAAACAGCAAAAACTTTTGGTCGCAAGCAATAATGCGTTCAAAAGCCTTGCCTTCCGATGAAAAGCAATTAGGAAATTTCAAGAATACCGGTATTGGCGCGATGTTTGGCGCGGATATTGTTTTGAGCAGAAGTATGATTATAGGTCTGTTTGGACAATACAGCGCAAATGAGTATTTGCAAGACGATAATTCTGCTAATGGGCAAGAATTGGGGTTTGGGTTATATGCTTTTAACACTCTTAGCAATGCTTTAAATATAGGTTTAAAAAGTTCGTTATCGTATAGTTCGCTAAAGGTCAATGCGAAACGCTCTTTTATTGTAGCCGATAAATATAAGCCTGAAGCGGAATTTAATTTATCGGCAATAAAGCTGGCGGCTGAAGTAGTGAAAGATTTTAGAATAAAAAGTAATTTGTCCATAACGCCTTTTGCCGGCCTTCAAGGAGCAATGGCGTTTAACGGAGAGATAGAAGAAAAAGGCGGAAATGCGGCCAATTTAATAATAGACGCAGGCACAAACAACCGTTTATACGGAACGTTCGGAATAAATGTAAATTACGATATAAATAAGGCTGTAGTATTGCATAGCGGCTTTAACGGACGTGCGGCAATAGTTGGAGAAAAAGGAACGATGAAAGAAACTTTAGCCGCAGGAAACAAACAATATGCGGAAATAGAAAGCACAAAAGAACCTTTGTATTTGGGGATAGATTTAGAGCTGGACTATAAAATCAACGATAATTTTATGGTTTATATTAACGGCAATTACGGAACAAATTCGCAATATCTTATCGGGCTTGGGCTGTCGTATAGGGTTCTGTCTTCTGAAATTTAAAAATACGTGAGGAAAGAAATGAAGGGTATTTATTATTGTATTAATAATAAAAAAGAATATTTTTCAAAAAATTTATTATTTATATTTGCATTATTTTTCTTTTGCGCAGGCTATCTTTACGGTACTCCTATAATTAAGGATAATGACTCTTTTGTCATATATGATACTACGGCTCCTCTGGCGCAGACGATAAAAGTTAACAGATCAGACGATGTGCGGGAATTTGTCCAAAAAAGTACGAGATTGTCATATAGATTAAATTACAATAATCTGTCATACACGACAAATATTTTTGAGATCCCTATGAGCAATTATTTTTCGCCCGATGACAGCGGTTATAAGAATGACGGAAGACTTTTAAAAATAACAAGAGATTCAAATAACGACATATATATTGCAGGCAATAGATATGCCGAGAATTCCGATACGCCTCAAGGATACGATACCATATTAAAATATTCAAATAATGTTTTAGCGTGGAGCATTTCCCCAAGTACGAGTACGGCAGAACCTGTTTTTATCAGGCCGCAAGGGCTTATAATTCCAAAAAATAAAGATTTTTTGTATGCAATATATTATGGGAATGAGACATCCGATCCCTGTAAAATTGCAATATATAAAATTTATAAAAACACGGGAGAGTATTCTCTTATATACAGTTCTTCCGTTACAAAATATATGAGTAATAATTACCATAACAATACGGAATTTCTTGTTGATAACGATGCTAATATTTATATATTAACAAAAGATAAATCTTTTTTTATAGAAGAAGTTAAATTACAAAAAATAGATTCTGACGGCAAGCAGGTTTTCACAAAAGAAATTCGAAACGCCTATAATTGCGGAGAACGAAAACTTATGCTTTTAGAAAACGGACTTATTTTTATTTTAGCGTATTCGTCTGAATATGCCAAAGATGCCGTCGCTTTAGCAGACAAGTTTGGAGAAGTTGTTCACACTGTTTCGATATCAGATACATACGTTTCTAATGCAGTAAAAGAGGAAAGAAAGATATTAGTCGGCGCGGATAAAGACGCAATGTATTATTTGTGCGGCGATCTTAAAGAACAGCCGGACGGGACAAAACTCGGTTTTGAAAAATTAGTTCAATATGATTATTCAGGACAAGTAATAAAAACTATATATTTGCCCGGAAAAGTAGACGCGCAATACGGCAGTAATGACGATATAACGGCATACGAGAATTCAAACAATATGACGACTTGTTTTGTTCAAAACAAACGGCTGTATGTTCCGTCAATGCTTAACGGCAATAAACACTACGGCTATATTGTTGACATAAACAATCCGCCGGTATCATTGAGATTTAGCGGCGATTCGGATTATGAAGACAACGTTATAGGAAAATTCAAAGCCGTTGAGGGCACAAACGCCGTTGCATTTAAAGTGAAATATAAAAACTTCAACGGAAAGCCTCCTTCTTTGCATTTTCCCATAATTCGCATATATTTAAACAATATAGAAATTTCAGGAAGCCCTTTTTCTATGACTGCCGTGGATGAAAGCGATACGGATTATGCAAAGGGCGTAGAATATAAAGCGGATGTCCCTTTGGTATTAAAATTTAATGAAGTAAACAACATGTATACATACGACATAAAAGTTGAAGACGACGACGAAAACTCTTTTACAAGCGACAGATATACGATTTACGAGCCTTCTTTTGTTAAAGATAATAAAGCCTTTAATTATCCTAATCCTTTTAACCCGAATAAAACTTCAACAAAGATAGTTTTCCATACGCCAAAAACGGAAAACGTAAAAATAAAAATTTATTCGTTAAACGGCAAAAAAATATTTGAAGACAATTTTAACGCCGCCGCAGGCCAAAACGAATACGAATACAAAGGCCGCGACGGAAACGGGAAAGCTTTATATAACGGCGTATATGTTTGCGTAATAGAAAAAAGCGGTGGGAATGCCAAGTGCAAAATAGCGGTCGTAAAATAAAAATATCATTATTTTTTCTGACGGGATTTTTGTTTTTTGCGGTTCAAAGCGCAAATGCGCAAAAAAGACAGCATTTTTTGTCCTATGGGGCAGGCGTGGCTGCAGCAGGTATGGCGGGAGCTTTTACGGCTCTGGGCGACGATATGAGCGTATCTTATTATAATCCCGCGCTTCTTCCAAAACTTGACGCCGAAGAAATTGCCGCTAATTATTGGACTTTAATGGAAGACAGCAAATTCATGTTTTTTGGTTTTGAAACAAGGATAGGCGATAACGGAAGTTTTGCTTTGTCGGCTTCGCAGCTGTCTGTTGAAGACATTGAAATAAGAGAAAGTTTGACCGACAAAGGACAGAAAAAAAACTCCGCGCAAACTTTGATTAACGGTTCTTACGGCGGATATATTGAAAAAATAAAATTAAATTACGGCATAGGCTTAAAGTATTTGAATTACGATATATTAGGCTACAAAAGTTCCGGCGGGGCATTAGACTTAGGCGCGGCATACCGGATAAAAGAATGGAAAAAAACTTCTTTAGACGCCGGCATGGTCATGCAAAATATTATTAATATCCCCGTTAAACTTAACAAGGAATCCGAAAGCGTTCCGTTTATTGTTAAAAGCGGAATCGGATTAAAAACTTTGGTTTTTCCGAAATATGATAAAAATAAAGATAAGTTCACTTACGACGAATTGAAAATAGAGTTAGACGCCGGAATGGAAGACTCCGAGCTTATATACGCATTTGGCGTTCAATACAGTTTGTTTGAAATACTGATGTTGCGCGCGGGCTTTGACGGCGATATTTCTTTCGGGGTAGGTTTTAAAGTCGACGCGTTTCAGCTTGATTATACGTATCAGGTAAACGAAGAGCAGGCTATTAACAAGATGGGGTTTTCTTTTAGATGGGGACAAAGCAGAAAAGCCGTATATTCCCGCACAAAAACTATTACGGAAGATTTTCAAGAGGTATATAGGAAAGCAAACAGGATATACGACAAATACGTCAGGGACGCGGCTTCTTTTGCCGAAAACGACAATGTAGACAAAGGCATAGAATTGTTAAATAGAACTATTCCTCTTAAACCCGAAGTTAATTCTGCAAAAGAACTGCTTGTTATTTTGGAAAACAAACGCAAAGCGGAAGCTACAAACTCGTACATAGAATTGGCAAAGAAATATCAAAAAAACGGAAAACAAAAAGAAGCGTACAGGGAATGTCTTAACGCTTTAAGAGTGGCGCCCGATGTAAACGTAAAAGCTGTTTTGGAAACGATTTACAATGCCAAAAGTAAAGAGATAGTGAAAATGAAAGAAGACGCGATAGCTAAATTTGAAAAGGAACTTGACGCGCGCCTTGAAGATTATGATTTTTACGAAGCGGAAATTATCGTGGAAAAACTGGCCGCTTTAATGCAGATAAATAAACTTTCAAAGAAACTGTCCGACCGTAAAGAGTTATACGCCGATAAGTATGTAAAAAGGGCCGAGCAATATTCCAAAAACGGTCAATGGGACGATGCATATAAATGTTATACGGAAGCTTTAAGGCTTATGCCAAACGATATGTCTATTTCTGAAAGAAAAAAGGCGGTAAAGAAAGAATATTATAGCAGACACAAGTTAACTTCGGAAGAAAAAATGTATACGGAAAAAATTTATTATAACGCCGCCATAGCTTTGGCGCTTAACGAAAAGCCGCTTGAAGCGTGGCAGGAGATAGACAGTTATAATCCAGTGTTTGACTGGAACGAAATATTGGAAGAATATTTGGTAAAAAACAATATCATAAAAAAATTTAAACTCTAGCCGTTTTGCCGTTGTAAGCGGCGGCAGAGAAATAATCTAAGTTTGCAAAACTTAAAAAAGGAGAAGGTGAAAATGAAAATGCAAAAAAACGAGTGGGTGGCTCTGTCGGTGGTAATTTCTTTAGCGGTTTTTGCTCAAGATTCTTTTGCGCAATATGCAAATATTGAATCGTCTCTTGACAAACTTATAACTTGGGTAACTACCGTCGTCGGCGGGGCTGCGGTAGTAGGCGGCATAGTTTGGACAGGCATAAGAATGTCTATGGGCGATGAGAACGCAATTAAAAACGGTTTAAAAGTAATACTTGGCGGAATATTGATTTTTTCGGCAAAATTTATTTTAGACCTGCTTCAAAATATGTTTAAACCAAGCTAAAAGGGACAGGGCAAAAAGCCTAAGTTAAACCCGGATATTCCATTAGAAATAACAAAGAATAATAGATTGACAACACAATGAGTTATGCGAAATAAAAAAGGTCAAAAAAAGTATAGAAAAAAAGGTAACAAATAGGTGTTTCTTCTAAAATATTGTTTGTCATGCCTGAAATT
>JAISDI010000182.1 GCA_031264895.1 Endomicrobium sp.
ATTTTTGCTAAAAATATAAGTTTTTCTCAAGTTTTTTAACATGGATTCCCGCTTTCGTGGGAATGGCACGGTACTTTAGAGGTTTTTTCAAGATGTGGGTAATGGTAAGCCTTTAAAAAGTGGGAATTACGGCGAACAGCGAAACGGCAAAATGGATCCCCGGCAAAGACACTCGGGGATGACGGCAACGGGAAAAATCCGGTTTTTAGAAAGCTCTAATGGAAATTTTGGGTAAAAATTGACAAATAGTTTATTTTTAGTTAAACTTTCAACATGGTCAAAAAAGTTTTTTCGTTACTTTTTGTTTTGATGTTTTTGTTGTCCGGCTCGGCTTCGGCAGCGTCTGCCGTCAAGACATTTTTCTGTGCGGAAAACAATTTACAGACCGGGACAAATATTATCCGCAACGATATTTATTTCGTAAAAGATCACAGCAAAATAATAACTGACGTTTGCAAAAACTTTGCCAATAATTTTGTTTTTTTAATTTCTTTGTTCAACTCTCCGGAAACTTCCCCCGCATTGCAAAATGCTTTTGATCCCGTTCATTTTATATCAGGCATTTTTTCGACTAATTTTACAGAAAAGAAAAGTTATATATACGGCAGTTTTGTCGTTTTTGGCGAAAATGATTTTTCCGGCGGCGCGCATATGATATTTTTTGCGGTCATATCTATATTTATATTGTGGTATATAGGGCTGCTGCGTCTTTTCAGCGGAAATTCTTTTTTTGTAAAACAAATAAAAATTTGAAAAAATCCGGTTTTTTTATAGACCGGATTTTTTATTTTGAAAATAAAAATTAAACCGGGCCAAAAGGGGTTAAGTATGATCTTGAAAAAATTTACGGCTATTTTAACCGCAGTTTGTTTTCTTACTTCGTTTGCGGGCGGAAGTTTTGCCCAGACGGCTGTTTCCCAAGACGCAAAACAGAGCGTTGTTTTCGATACGATAAAACCGGACATTGTCGCGGAAAAGTTTGGAAAAATAACCGAGTTTGAAAATTATGATTCACGGCAGGTGATCATAAATGTTCAGGATCTCCATGCCCATCCGCAAACTCAAAAAAATATTGCCTCGATATTGCAGACTCTTGACGAAAAATATACGGTAAAAACGGTTTATCTGGAAGGCGCGGACGGCAAAGTTGACGTTTCATGGCTTTCTTTGGGAAACGATCCCGGTTTAAATAAAAATATCGCTTTACAAATGCTCGAAAACGGCGACCTCACCGGAGCCGAATATTTTGCGTTTTTAAATAACAAAAATAATTTGTTCGGTTTGGAAGACGCGGAAGTGCACCGCCGCAACATTGTAAGGCTTGGCAGTATTTATGAAAATGAAGAGAAAAATATCCGTATTGCCGCAAACGTGAAAAATGAGATCAACTATCTCGTAAACAAAAATCTTGCTCCCGAAATGAAAAGATTTTTAAAAGCCGCTTCGGCTTATCATGAAAATAAGATGGAAGCTGCAAAATATTACGGAATTCTTCTGAACTATGCGGACAAAATAAACGGATCTCCGCTCAATTACGAAAACGCTTTTAACGTTGATCCTGAAGAATTTACCGAAATACAAAAAGTGGTTTTTATTGACGAACTTTCGAAAAAGTTAAATTCAAAACGCGTTAATGCGGAACTTCAGCAATACCTTTCCTCTTTAAAAGACATTCTTTCCGTCTCTCAATATTACGCGCTTCTTGAAGCTACGGACAACCTCAACGATATTGACATGTTTTTTAAGTATGTATCGTCTTACGATTTAGGTAAAAAAGAAGGTTCTCAGCTTAAAGCTTTCATAAAACTTAAAGAATTGAACTCCCAGATCAACCCTTTAGATTTGTTCAAACAGGAACAAAAACTCGAAGAACTTGTAAGAAGAGCGCTGTCATCTTCCGACCTTGAAACGGAAACAGCTTTTTTAAACGATTTTTACTCTTATTTCGAAGGATACCTTACAAACAAACTTACTGCTAAAGACGAAGAATATTTCAAAACCAATTTTAAAACGTTTAGCGCTCTTTACGGCAAATACGCTTCCGTCAACCATATAAGCGAAATCAAAAACCAATTTGCGTTTCTGGACGATTACTATAATACAAATAATAAAAGAAACGAGATATTCATTCAAAAGATCACTGAAAACGACAAACTCGTTTCCGGCAATGCGCGTTTACCGCAGTCTCCCGAAAATATGTTAAACAATGCCAAAGAAATAATAGTTATTGTTACCGGCGGATACCACACGCGTGGCGTAAGCGAGATCCTTGACGCAAAAAAAATCAGCCATATCACGATAACCCCTAAAATTTCCGAAGGCACAAGCCTTTCGGACATAAATTACAGACAAATAATACTTGATCAAAGCAGAATTTACAAAGAAGCGCTGGCTTTTGTGATAGCTTCGCAAACAACGGATGTAGTACGTTTCCTAAATAGCATTAAGGCGGGCGTGGCGTATTTGTCTAAAGACGCAACTTTTGACGATATTGACGCACTGATGGGGGAAATCAACGGTGTTTCCGCAGGAGCTGCGCTCGTAAGGCCGGACAATGACAATGCCGAAATTACGTTTCAAAACGGCGCAAAGATTTTTCTTTCCAGAGGCGCTGATAATAAAATCGTTGTTGATACAAAAAAATCGACGCCTGCCGAAAACGTTTCCGAAGACGCCGTCAAAATATCGGATAAAACCGTCATTGACGCATACTTTGGTCTCGCAAAAACTTTAGTACCGGAAGCTTTTAAAAGTTTATACAGCGTGGCGGTACTTGACATCAAAAGCGAACCGATATATCAGGCGGCAAAAGAGTTTTTTGCCGCTCAAGTCAAAGATGGCGCAGATTTCGACGTTGACGGCGCGATTCCGGCTTTGGAAGAATACGCATCATACCGGGCGGAAAGCGACGGACAGACGACCGATCAGGTAAAGGCCTCTCTTTTAGTTGACGGTATTGATTATGAATCACTTTCAAGAATGCCGGAATTTTTTCAAAAAGAAGCGCTTGAAAGACAGATAAATAAAGACATTTCCGACAGCAAAACGCCGGCGAAGCAGCAAAGCGTGTTAAGAACTATCTTAACGGGACTTAAGATGCTGGTACCGATGCTATTCTTCTTTGTGGCGGTTCTTGTAAGCGCCTGCGACAGCAGGCCTTCACAACAGTCCGGCAAGCAGCAGACCGACATCTCCGTGTCTGCGTCTGACAAAAAAGTTCCTGCGCAGGTTGTAGATTATGTTGCAAAATCGGAGGTTGCAGCCAGAAGATTCATAGTAACCAACAAAGACGGACAACTTATAGATTATACTATAAAAGGAGTATGCTATTCCCGCGACCTCAATGGGAGAGAGTTTTACAACAACTATAAAAAGGATATTGAACTAATGCAATCGTTGGGAGTAAACAGCATAAGAACTTACAGGCCTCTTGCCGCTTATACCGTAGGCGGAGCTTTGGATGTGAAAGGAACAAGAGAAATGCTTGACGCTTTTCAGAAAGCCGGAATAACCGTAACAGTCGGATTTTCTTATGAAGATATGATCATCAACGGCCTTATGGGGTTATACCTCGACGCATTCGGAGATCATCCTGCAATTGTTATGTTCGCCATGGGAAACGAATACAATTATCACGAGGAGTGGTTCAGCAAAGCAGCATGGCTTGACAGGCTTACAAATGGAATAAGAAGAGCCAAAGAGGTTGCGCCAAACAAAGTAATAGCAGTTGTTCACGGAGAAATACCCAGTGTTCAGGAAGTAGAGGAATTTCAAGAAGCCGGCGTAGATATTGTACTGCTGAATATATACAGAGGGCCGAGTTTTACAGATTTGTTTGACCAATTGAAAGATCTGATAGCGAAGACGGGCATGAGATTTGGATTAGGTGAATGCGGAAAAGGTTCTAAGGGTGCAAACGGCGAAGACATGTTCGAATTGCAGGCAGACTTTTTAGAAAGTCAGTTAAAGGAGATTCAGGAAGCAGTAGAACAAGGAGTAATAGTGGGTTTTTATATATTTGAACTTCGTGATGAAGGATGGAAAGAAGGTTTTAGTGAAATCATAGGAGACGAAGCCCATATTGGCCTTTTTGATAATGACGGCAACCCAAAGCCCGTCGTTGCGGTAATAATAAAGATGCTTTCCGGTAAATTTCTGTCCTTTTTCATTACTGAAATGCCTAATGTCGTTGAATCTGCTTCAGCAGAGGGACAGGAAGCTCAGAAAAAGGAAACGCAGCCTTCCATAACAAAAGAACAAATAATAAAAACTGAAAAGGTTGTGAAAATGTACGAAAACGAGCGCAAAGACGATAAGGAGGAACCAAACTGGAGAGCGTATGCACTTCCTTTAGGAATGATAAGCATAGATGAGCAAGGCGCACTAGTTCTTGAAATCGAAACAATCAATGCGGCGCCGAATTCGACAATGAGGATCGAAATAAGAAATCTTGACGAAAACGGAGCTCCGATACTCAACCCTAATGTGCTTCTTAAGGACAGTTACGATCTTGCCGAAAAAGGCGGAAGTGTTACAGTCAAGATTCCGGGTTCTCACTTTTCACGGCTGGATTTAAATAAACCCATACAAGTCGTAATAAGTGTAGGCGAAGTCTTTGAAGGTAAAGATCTTAATACCGAAGATGCGGTCATAGATATCACATATGCCGCCGTTGCATTAGCTAAATCCACTGAATCTGCTGAATCCTCTAAATCCGCTCCTCTCGAGCTTCCGTTTTTTGCATATATTTTAAACAAACTCGGCATAACAAAACAAAAATTTCCAAAAATCAGAACGGCAATAATTGTAGGGTTGGAAACTACTTTGATAATTCTCCTCCCTCCTAAAGTGTTTTCAATGCTGCACGGCAAAAACGTTCAGTCTGTAACAGAGGCAAGAACGGCCGCAGTACAAAAGATGAAAAGGGAAGCAATAGAACGTATGTCCCGCCCAATGGTGAATGGGCTTGTGTATATAACTGTTGCCGGCGTTGTTGGCGGAATTTTATACGGACTT
>JAISDI010000185.1 GCA_031264895.1 Endomicrobium sp.
TTTGACAAAAAGAAAATAAGAACGAATAACGATATAAACCCGATACCTATAAGGAACAAATTATAGTTTTCGTAAAAAGTCGATATTAAAGCCGCAGTATCGTCTTCAAAAAAACCGAAAACCAAAATATTCAGATGATTTTGGAAATACGAATAAAAACCGAAATCTATGCACAAAAGAATTAAAAGCGCGCCTATAAACGCAGTGTAATAATATTTCAGTATTGAAAGCCATTTTTTACATGATTTTGCAAAAAACAAAACTACGATAAAAGAAAGAATAACGGGCATATTCAGATACGATAAAACCGCCAAATCATATCTTATGCCCATATAGAAAGCTTTTAATATGTCAAAACCCAACCCCGCAAAATTTATTCCCTTGCCGTAATAAACAAAAAAAATCAATCTATATACAGACATCAAAAATAAAAATACGCAATTAAGCAGCAATAATTTTACAAGAACACATTTTATATATTTCATTTTACCGTTGGCGCTTACGCAGGTCTTTGCAGACGGCAAATTAGGCCTTGCGGCCAGCAAGTTATAACGACTTTGTTGCTTTAGTCTTTGCCGTTAAAAATTCCCCTTTCCAAAGATTCGGAAATTCCCCTTTTATAAAAAGGGGTGGCAGACTCGAAGAATCTGACGAGGTATTTCGCAAAGCGCTGACGAGATATTTCTATCAAGAACCGGACGGGGTAGTCTTTGTGTCATTACCGTTTTCCGTTTGTCGTAGCCCTTCTAACCAGCCGTACGCCAGTACCTTTGCGCGTAAGCGCTCCTAAATTACTAATTACTCATTACTAACTCTACTAATTAGCTCTTTTTAGCCGCTTTCTTTTCTTTTACGGCTTCGGCTTTCTCTTCTTCTTTTTTGTCTGAAACCGGTTTATCGTTTTCCGTTCCAAAGGCTTTTGCCCGGATTTTGTTTTCTATTTCTGCGGCAATTTCAGGATGTTCGTTAAAAAATATTTTCACATTTTCTCTGCCCTGTCCCAGCCTTTCTCCGTTATAACTGAAAAACGCGCCGGCTTTGTCTATAATGCCGTCGTTAACGCCCATGTCGACAAGATAGCCCATTCTGTCAACGCCCACGCCGAACGTTATTTCAAATTCAGCCTGCTTAAACGGAGCCGCAACTTTATTTTTTACCACTTTGACCCTTACTCTGTTGCCTAAAATTTCATCGCCTTTTTTGACGGACTCGATCCTTCTTATGTCAAGCCTTACCGAAGAATAAAATTTAAGCGCTAATCCTCCGGGCGTAGTTTCCGGACTTCCCCACATAACGCCGATTTTCTGTCTCAATTGATTTATAAAGACTATCGAAGTTTTTGATTTGGATATGTTTGCGGTAAGTTTTCTGAGAGCCTGACTCATAAGCCTTGCCTGAAGGCCTACAAAAGAATCCCCCATCTCTCCTTCTATTTCCGCTCGCGGAACCAAAGCTGCTACGGAATCTACAACAATAATGTCAACTGCGCCCGAGCGTACAAGCTTATCGGCAATTTCCAATGCCTGCTCTCCGGAATCCGGCTGAGAAATTAAAAGATTGTCTATATCTACGCCGAGTTTTGTGGAATATTCAGGATCCATGGCATGTTCCGCGTCTATGTATGCCGCTATTCCGCCGGCTTTTTGCGTTTCGGCAACCATACACAATGCCAAAGTGGTTTTGCCCGATGATTCAGGCCCGTAAATTTCGATTATTCTGCCTCTTGGAATACCGCCGACGCCTATCGCTATGTCTAAAGGCAATGCGCCCGTAGGTATCACTTCGACTTTAGTTTTTGCGTGTTTCTCGCCGAGTCTCATAATAGCTTCTTTCCCGAAATCTTTTTCTATTTGAGAGAGAGCCAAGTCTAAAGCTTTAAGTTTTTCGTCTTTTGCCATTTTATTTCTCCTATATTCTTACAATCTTGCCCGACTTATTATTTTTAAACGCATTACGAGTGTCAATTACTATTTTTGATTCTTTGAGAACTTTTTTATAATCGATGTCAGTATGATCAGTAACTACAACAACGGCATCATATTTTTTCAATCCGTTAAGATTTTTTTCAGAACGCAGACTTTGTCCGCAGACGCAATCTTTTATCGAAGGTATGTATGGGTCGTAATAAGACACTTTTGCGCCTTTGGTTATGAGAAGGTTTATAACGTCAAGCGCCGGAGATTCCCTTACGTCCGCCACATTTTTTTTGTATGCGGCTCCCAAAACGATAATTTTAGAACCTTTTAACGCTTTTGCTTTATCGTTCAAAGCTTCTATGACTTTAGACACTACATATTCCGGCATTTTTGAGTTCATCTCGCCGGCAAGCTCTATGAATCTGGAATAAAAATTTAAAGTTTTAAGTTTCCACGAAAGATAATGAGGATCTAAAGGAATACAGTGTCCGCCTATTCCAGGGCCGGGATAAAAAGGCATGAATCCGAAAGGTTTTGTAGCCGCCGCGTCTATTATTTCCCATACGTTTAATTTTAATTTATCGCACATCAAAGCGACTTCATTTACAAGCGCAATGTTTACGGCTCTGAAAGTATTTTCCAAAAGCTTGACCATTTCAGCGGCTTGTGTCGAAGAAACTTTCTGCACGTTCGTAAACGAACCGTAAACCGCCGCCGCAAGCTCTGTACAGCGCGGACATATGCCTCCGACGACTTTAGGAGTATTTTGTATCCCGAACTTTTTATTTGAAGGATCGATCCTCTCTGGGCTGAAAGCGACAAAAAAATCACCGCCGGCTTTAAATTTCGTTTCTTCCAAAATAGGAAGCATAAGCTCTTTTGTGGTACCCGGATAAGTCGTAGATTCAAGAATTATAAGCTGCCCTTTTCTCAAAGTCTCTTTAACGTTTTTAGCGGCTGCCAAAATATAGGACACGTCCGGATCTTTTGATTTTCTTAAAGGAGTAGGGACGCATATTATTATTATGTCCGCTTTTGAAAGAGTTTTAAAATCTGAGGTGGCGTCCAGTCTGCCGGATTTGACAAGCTCTTTCATATCGCTTTCGGTAACGTCGCCTATATAAGATTTTCCTTTATTTATATCGGAAACTTTCGATTTGTCTACTTCAAAACCCGTCACTTTAAAACCCTGCTTTGCAAGTTCTACCGACAGCGGAAGACCAACGTATCCCTGACCGATGATCCCTATTTTTGCTTTTCTTTCGCCGATCTTTTGAAGCAGTTCTTTATACATTTTCTCTCCCCGGTGCGCTCTATAATTTAATATTTTTAAACCATGATTTATTTTCGAGATACCAGTCTACCGTCTTTCTTATCCCCTGTTCCAGAGAAATTTTCGGCGTCCATCCGAGCGTGTTCTTGGCTTCGTTTATATTTGCCCAAGTGGCCGTTATATCGGCTTTATGAAACGGTTTATAATTATATGCGGCTTTCTTGCCGAGATTTTTTTCTATAAGGTTGATCATATAGCTTAATTTATAAGGTTTGTTTCCGCCGAGATTTATGGTTTTGTATCCGGTCTTTTTTAAAGCTTTGATCGTTCCGCTTGCAATATCGTCTACATAAGTAAAATCCCTGCTTTGCGAACCGTCGCCGAAAAGTTCAATAGGTTTGCCTTCGTCGATCCATTTGATAAAACGTATTATGCTCATATCCGGCCTTCCCGCCGGGCCGTAAACCGTAAAATATCTAACGACGGTTATGTCTAAACCATACAAATAATGATAAGAATAACACATTGCTTCAGCGCCTTTTTTCGACGCGGCATACGGAGAAATAGGAGTATTAACGGCAAGCGTTTCGCTAAAAGGCATTTTCTGCCCGGCGTACAAAGAAGAAGTCGACGCCAAAACGAATTTATTGATTTTATATTCTCTTGCAATGTCGAGAAGATTAAGCGTTCCCATAGTATTTGTTGAAACGTAAATGAAAGGATTTTCCATGCTGTAACGCACGCCGGCTCTTGCGGCAAGATTGATAATTACGGAAACCTTTTGCTTTTTGACTATATTTTCAACGCTCTTTTTATTTTCAATATCTGCTCTGAAAAATGCAAATCCTTTGAGTTTTTTTAAATTTTTAAGTCTGTAATTTTTGATTTTAACGTCGTAATAATCGTTCATATTGTCTATCCCGACGACATCTTTTCCAGATTTTACAAGCATTTCGCACACTTTGCTCCCGATAAACCCCGCCGCTCCCGTAACTAAAATTGACATTTAAAACTCCCCAATTTTTTATATCAGAAGATTATATAAAATAAAGCATATTTTGTCATGCCATAAAAATGGTAAATTTCGACGACTGCTTTCCTGCATTTTTTTATTTATTGCGTAAATGGGTCTCTCTAAAAAACTTAAAGCACATCCCTATTTTTGTTATTCGATAAAAAAATTAAATATTATCGAGCTTGTTTTATATGAATATCCTTTACGCGCTTGTCTCATATCAGCCAAAAAATATATTCTTATTTTTTTATCGGGCGGCAAATCTCCGTAAGATCTTTGCCATGCGTTCCATTTATAACCTCTTTTGTCAAAAAATTTTATTCTTTCGTCGCCTTTGTCGGACGGATCGGAAAATGCCGATATGTCCCTCATCTGTTCCCAAGGTTCCTCCCAGTTCTCGTTATATAGAGGGTCTACTAAATCCGAAGCTTTTGCAGTACGCCATCTTATCGGTATCATTTTATCCGGATTGTACACTCCCACCATTCCGGAATTTGTGTCTTTTGTTATGGTTCCGGTATATATCGGCGAGGAAGCGTTTACAGATTGGTTGTCGGTGTATATCTGAACGCTCCAGCCGTCTTTATAATAATCAAGACCGTCCAGTTCTACGTATTGGTCTGACAGAACCCATCCGGTCACGCCGGGAACTATTGTGGAAGTAGACCATGTTATTTTGTCGACAGGCGAGTTGACGGCATCGTTTTTTAAAGTAAGTTTAAAAGTTTGACTGTTTAGCACAGGCTGAGGTTTTATCCAAAGGATATTGTCTACGGATATTTTATCATTGCTATGCGGTAGATGGACTAAGAACGGAGACGAAACCGTCTGAAGTTCACTTTGAGTAACTCCTAATCCTCCGTTAGAGGAAGATGATGTCAAACGCATGGTGAGTTTTTGCCATTCTCCGGACGGCTTTGAAGAATTATATCCGAAATCTGAAATATAGCTTGCTCTGTTCGTATCTTTGGCTATTCTTATTCCCGTTCTTGTGTCGGTATTATTTATATCTTTTACGTAAAATTCGATCGTGCCGCCGTAATAAGCGCTCATGTCGCGTGTTCCGACGGTATTTACATATGTACTTCCTTTAAAAGTTATAAAAAAAGCCTGATTCGCCCCGCCGGATGTAAAAGATATATATTTTGAACCTTCCCATGCCTGCGCGGCATTGTTAATGATATAAGAACTCGACTCCATATCATCGATGACATTGTTGTTGTTATAATTCTGACTCTCGGAAGTGCAGGTTAAATATCTTGCGGATATACCGTCGGCATTAGTTGCCGACCAACTTGCGCCTAAATAGATATCGCTGAAAATGGAATAAACTTGTCTTCCTATATTTGACGGAGTTACCTGACTGTTTAGCAGACAATAAAAACATGCGCAGATAACAAAAGAAAGAATAATTTTTTTTATCATTTTATACTTTTAAAAGTAAAAATCGTTATATAAGCATGTTTTTTTGTTGTCATAATATAAAATTAGCGTCGTATAATTAACATGATGAAACATTTAAAAACAAAATTTTATAAATCTCTGCTAAGAAAAGAATTTGTTTTAAGAATTTGTATGAGACATGCCCCGTCATTCAAACTTAACTAACGATACGCGTACTTCTTATGATGGTTTACTATTATATAAATCAAATACTTATTAATCAAGAGCAAAAGGCTCTTTTGTATAAAAATGTCAAATAGAAAAAACCAAGAGGACATTTATTAAACGTCCTCTTGGTTTTTATAAAAAGTTAACACAGCCGGCAGACAAAAAAAACCTTGCCTGCAAGGCAAAGTTTTAAGAATTTCTGGGTCTGCCGAATTTATAACCTACGCCAATGCCGAGCCTGTTGTAAGTTATATCAAACTTATTGATAGCACGACTGCTTTCAAGCGAAGCATTATAGAAAGCGTAAGTTACGTCAAAAAACAAGCCGAAAGGAAATTCCCAGCCTGTCACAAAAGCATAATAAACTCCGCCTTTTTTATCCCAATAGCTTGCTGAATAATCATCTAAATAAACAATGTTATAACCTAGATTGAATCTAAAAAATAATTCGGGAACAGGCTGGACAGGGTTTGTCTGCAAGGATAGATAAAGAGGCATGAAAAAGAAAGCTTCACCGTCATATTCTTTGTTGTTTGAAGTTCTAATTCTTGGAACCATAACTTCAAAACCGCCGCCGATTTTTAAATAATTCCCCAAGCCGCCGATACTTCTAAGATAATCGCCTGAAAGAGTAAAACTCGTATCTACATCATCCGTATGATTGTAATGACTATACCCCGGCGACTTGCTTTCAATTTCACCTGAAACGTCAATGCTGGTTCGTAAATTGAACTCAGCAAATAATATACCCCCCCCCCCGACAAAAACTACAGCTGCAATTGCAAAAACAAACTTTAAAACAAAAGAATTCTTCATAATACCTCCTATATAAATTTAACTGCCATATAAGTATAGAATTTGCAATGTTTTATATTTATAAAAGTTTATTTGCAAGCTTTTCACGACAAACGCTGAAAGAAGCGACCTAGTTGCCATACGTTTATCATATAGGTTGATTACGTACAGATAAGTTGAAAAAATTACGTTTACCGCCGTATTAGAAATATTGATTTGGCAGGTTTTAGGGCGTGTTCACGCCCTAGCTGCTTTTTGTGGGATTTGTGAAGAATATAAAACCTTTGGCGCGGATATATTTATATGCCATGATTGAAATGTAAAGTTCGCCGGCTGTCATTATTGCAGCCATGCCGGCATCTTTAAAAGGAATTGCAACGGCAGGTATCAGCGCGAAACTTATTATTGCCGCCCATGCGGTTATTTTTGCAAAGTTTACTTTCATGCCGAAAGGGTACATTACGTGCATACAGAAAATCATATTTAAAGTGTATAGAAAAGATACCGGAGAAATTATTTTTAATATAAACGCGGACTCTGCATATTCCGCGCCTAAAAATATCCGTACTATAAAATCCGCTCCGAAAAAAAGAACTATAGACGCAAAAAGAGCGCTCACTGCCACCAAAAAGCTGTAAGTTCTTAAAAAATATACGGCTTTTTCTTTAGATTCGTTAGCTATTTTGCTCATATACGGATATGCCGCCTGCACTACGGGTTCAAACAGCGCTTTTATGGGAAGAAGAATACTCAGCGCAGCCCTGTAATAACCTACAGCCGCATTGCCTGCTATAAAGCCCAAAATAAAAACGCTTGCGCTAACATATGCGTTTGAAGCAAAATCCGAAATAAAATAATGCCAGCTTCTTTTAAACTGAAAAATTATTCTGTTTAAAGGCTGGAGTTTAAAACGTATGCCGAACTTTTTATAAATTATCGTTATGCTTGCCACGCCTATTATAAGAGAACATAAAGCGTCCAGAAGCGGCACATATAAATAATCGCTTTCGCGGCGGATAAATATAAAAATCGCCGCAACGTACAAACTTTCAAGAATTACATTGAGATAAGCTATGTATTTCATCTTTTCCATTCCCTGAAAAAACCATGCCGTAAAAAATATGTCGGCAAAAACAATAGAAAAAGCAAAAGCAAAAAGCGGTTTTTCGTCAGAAATTTTCGGAACAAAAAATATTAAAACAAGAAAAACGAAAAGAAGCGTAAAAGAAATGAGAGCTTTTATTATTATCGCGCACGAGTATATTTCCGTAACTTTGTTTTTGTCGTGTTTGTGAAGAGCTATTGTTTTTACGGCGGAATAAGAAAAACCGTATTCGACAAAAACGGCAAAAAACTGCGACATGGCCACGGCAAAAGCCGTCAGCCCGAATTTTTCTGGAGATAAAATTCTTACGAGATAAGGAATCGGTATGAAAGGTATTACGTATTGCGCTGCCTGCAGAATGGTAAGATAGTACCAGTTTTTGAAAAGTTTTTTCTTTCTTTTATCGTATGCCGTCTGGGGATCTTTAATTTCCATTTGGGTCTCTTTAAAAAATTATACGATACGTTTATGTTATATCTAAGACGTCGTCAGCCTGCTGTAAGCCCTTGCGGGCGGGGACTAGCAAGTTAGAAAGGCCACAACAAACGGCAAAGTGGATCCCCGACAAAGACACTCGGGGATGACAAAGGAGTAAAATCGTTTTTGTCGTCATTCCCGAAAGTTTTTATCGGGAATCCACGTTAAATATATAAAAATTCAAGTGGGTTGATGA
>JAISDI010000210.1 GCA_031264895.1 Endomicrobium sp.
GTAATCACATGATTTTTAACAATTGTGTGAATACGTCAGAACCCAAGAAGTTTATTACGTTTAACAAATCATTTTGTTTTTTGTCTGTCTTTTTTATTAATTTTCTGGCTATCGCGTGATAACCCGCGTCAAAACCGGAAGTCCAGATTTTTGAACGGAAACCTTCGCAGAAAATCGGCACGACGGGTATTCCTATTTTTTGTTCGGCTTCGTCGGCTGTTCCGGCAACGTCGTCTCCTATAATACCCGAAGCGCACGTGGTAATTATAAAAATCACGTTCGGTTTTACTCTTTCGTAAACTTCTTTTATCGAAGCGGCAAGTTTTGCATTGCCTCCGTAAACCGTGTCGGACTCTTCCATGTTAGTTGTAAAAATCCGCCTGTTTCCGAAACTCTTTATATTGTTTCTCACGTCGGAATTTACTTTATACGTGAAAGAAAACATCGTAAGACAACCCGTACAGCCGGCAGGCCCGTGGCTGATAACGACGCCGTCCTGAATCAAAGAAACCGTACATGCGGCAATCATTGTCGAACAGCCGTTGCATTGACTGAAACTTCTGTTTTTATCTTCGAGAGTTCCGTTTCGCGCCGCGGTTACAAGTTCTTTAGCCGTCCCGCCGAAGCCCGAAATTGAGCCGAGCCTGCTTTCCCTTACCTGCACTTCTGCGGCGTTTAAATTTATTTTGCTCATATTTCCTCTTTTTATTAATGTATGTCGTCATAATAAATTTTATTTACAAATTCTTCGACGTCTAAATCTTCGGGAAGGTATCCGAGCGCTTTTATTTCCGTAACATAGAATCTTATGTCGTCTTTTGTCGAATTCAGTTTCTTGCCGTTATGGTGATGCGCGTCGTATGTATATGAGACAAGCAAATCCTGTATAATTTCGTTTTGGTCTGTCGATATATATTTTTTATCTATGTCTATCTTTGCGGCTTCTTCGGGATTGGCGGCTATATAGTCGGCGCCTCTTCTGTAAGCTCTTACAAGGCCTCTTATCAGCGCGGGCTGTTCGTTGATCAATTTTGTCGGAGCATAAAGGAAGCAGCAGTATGCGTCGTTTAAAACCGGATCCGTAGCTTGGTCGGACAAAAGTTTATAGCCTTCTTTTTTTACGGCTAAAATTGCAAAAGGATCCCACGACACAAAAGCGTCGAGCTTATTTTTTTCGTATACGAGATTGTACGTGTCCGGAGGAAAAACAAGCCATTCAACGTCATTTACGGGATCTATTCCGTATTTTTTGAAAATAATGCTTGCATATATGTGGTCTGCGCTTCCGACGGCTTCCGAAAGCCCGATATTTAATTTTCTGCCTTTAACTTTTTTCAAATCGCCGACGGAATTATACGGAGAATTCGGCGCGGTGAGAAGTTTTACGCAGCCTTTATGCGTTCCCGCGACTACTTTTATGTCCAGTCCCTGATATATGCTTATAAAATATCCGAAAGCTTCGGTCGCCACTGGGAACTCGTTTTTCTGAAGGCCGGCTTTTGTAACTTCGGCATCTCCCGCAACAAGTTCGACGTCTATGCCTTCGTCTGCAAAAAATCCTTTTTCATAAGCTATAAAAATGGGCGAATCGCAAGCCGCGCTTGAAATTTCCGCTATGGCTCTGATTTTTGCTTTTCCCAGCGGGAACTTCTTGTTATAAGCCTCCGCTTCCGTCTTGTTTTGGCACGCCGACAATGCCGCTATGTTTACGCATAAAACAAATGCTAAAAACAATCTTATTATTTTATTTTTCATTTTAATTTCCTTTAATATTGAATTTTAAACAAATAAAAATCATACGAGCAATTGAAACCGCATTCGCATTCGTATATTTTCGATATTAAAGAGTATGACTGGTTTTAGCATGTTTTTTTAATTATCCTTTAATTGTTCTTTATCGTTTCCCAAAAACAAATACGGGTTTTGTTTAAACCACCATTTTGAATACGGGTTGTGCACGTGTTTTGCCAGATTTTTTACGAATTCGTCATTTTCTATGGTTTCTAAAATTCTTGCTCCGTATTTTACTATTCCCTCATAACCCATTCCGTAATGTTCGTCGCCGATTAGCAGCGACGGTATTCCCAGCTTTGCGCCCCATAACGTCATGCCGCCGTGTCTGGCTAAGAGAATATCCGGTTTTGTTCTGTTTAATATGTTTACAAGCTCGAATTCCTGCTTATTGCAGACATTATAGTTTTCTATATCGCCGTAATCGTTTACGACATTTTGCAAAGTATCCGAAGATTCGGCTTCATTGTCGTAAAGCGGGTCGTGATGAAATATCGCGGCGCCTTTAGGCTGCATTCCTAATTCTTTTAAAAGCGCAAGCAAAGAATGTCCGTGCGACGCGCCCGCCGTTACGTATGCGGTTTTGCCTTTGAGTTTGTTTCTTATTTCTTCAATTTCCGGCAGCCATTTTTCTTTTTGTTCTTTCAGAAATTCTTCAACTTCTTTTTCTTTATCAGTCATTTTTCCGAGTTCTCTGAACCATCTGTCCGTCTGTTCTATGCCGTACGGAGGGGAAATTCTTATTTCCGGCACTCCGTATTCCTGCTCGAGCGCCGCCGCAAGATAAGAGCCTAAAGTCGAACATATTTGAACTGTAGCTTTTGCCTGTGAAGACTGCCCTATTTCTTCTACAGTAGCGTATGGCGTAAGATAATGAGCGCGTAATCCCAACTTTTTAAACCATTGCGCAAAAATGTCAGATCCCCAGAAATTTACTATGTTTATCATATCAGGCTGTTTCTTATCAGTCTTTTTAATCAGCTTTCTTGCTATGCCGTGATAGCCCGCGTCAAAACCCGAAGTCCAGATTTTTGAACGAAACCCTTCGCAAAAAATTGCCACTATAGGAATTCCTAGTTCAGCTTCGGCTTCTTCTGCTATACCGCCTACGTCGTCGCCGATTATTCCGGACGCGCAAGTTGTAATTATAAAAATAGCTTTCGGTTTTACGCGGTTATAAACTTCTCTGATTGCAGAAGTAAGTTTTTGGTTGCCTCCGTAAACCGTGTCGGCTTCTTCCATATTAGTACTGAAAATTCTTCTCTGCGACGGATTTTTAAGACCTCTCAAATGTCCGTTTACCTTATACGTAAATGCGTATTCCTGAAGACAGCCCGCGCAGCCGACAGGCCCGTGACTTATTGTAACCGCGTCTTGAATCAAAACCGTCGTACACGCCGCATTAGACGTTGAACAGCCCAGACACTGACTGAAAGACCTGCTTTTATCTTCTAAAACTCCTTTTCTTGCGCTTGAGACAAGCTCTTTTGCCGTTCCTTCAAACCCCGTGATGGAACCAAGCCTGTTTTCGCGCACTTGCACTTCGGCAGCTTTTAAATTTACCTTCGACATTTTAATCCCCTTTTAATTGTAAGTTTTTTTCTCTTTTACAATTAAAAGCCGCTAGTTAATGTCCATTTACGAAAACCCCTTTTTTATTATGTACGGTTATGAACCGTTTTCTATTTTACCGTCCTGACAAAATTTGCAATATCGTTTGCAACTTCTTCGCCGAGTTTTCCTTCCCAGTGAGTATTGTGGCTTGCGCCTTCTTTTTTTATAAAAATAATATGATCCGAGCCGAGTTTTTCTATAAGTTCTAGTTGGTCTTTAATCGGGAAAAAAGTATCTTGCGTACCCCATATAATTTCAACCGGAACTTTTATTTTTGGGAGATTTTCGGGATTTAACGAAATCCCGTTAAAAGCGTATACCCATGCGTACAGCGGAAGATTTTTTGCATTATCAAAAGTTTTTTTGACAAAAACCGGATCATAGTTTGAGGACGCAGTCCAATCTGTAAGAAAATCGTCGGTAAGGGATTTTAATTTATTTATTCCGGGAAAATCCGCATCGCCTTCAAGCAGCCATGCCAAAGTGGGATTGCCTTCCAAAGACGCGGCGGAACCTATTAAAATCAGCGAGGAAACTTTATCCGGATTTTTGACGGCAAGATTTTGCGCTATAAAACTTCCGAGTGAATGCCCGGTTACGTGCGCTTTTTTGATTTCTAGCTTGTCGAGCAAAGCGTTGATGTCCGCCGTATGCTGTTCTATGGTATAAGGCCCTTTTTTGGGTTTATCGGTTTTTCCGTGTCCGCGCAGTTCCGGAATTATTACATAAAATCCGGCTTTTTCCAAAACAGGCGCGACCTGCGAAAAAGAAAGGAAAGTGTCCGTTACGCCGTGAATCAAAACAATGGGCGTATTTTTTTTGTCGCCTAAAGTTACGTAAGCTATGTTTATGCCCGTATTTAGTTTTGCATAATCGTATTTCGGTTCATAAATTACGGTATTATCCTGCGCGTATGCGCTTAAAACCGCAAAAAAAATTATGAACAAAAACGTCTGTATCGTTATTATTAATTTTGATATTTTCATTTTTTTATCCTTTTTAAATGCTGTATTCAGGCTCCGGAAGAATCGAAGCCAGTTGAAGCTCTTCAAGAATGATTTTTCTTAAAGCTATAAACTCGTCATTGTTTCTGTCGCGGCGTCCGCCGAGTTTTACGTCTATGATTTTTCTTATTTTTCCGGGCCTTGACGTCATGATAACTATTCTTTGGCTTAATGCTATGGCTTCGTCGACGTCATGCGTAACAAAAGCCATTGTGGTTTTCATGGTTTTCCATATTTTTATCAGCAGACTTTGCATTTCTATGCGCTTAAAAGCGTCTAAAGCCGCAAGCGGCTCGTCCAGCAGAAGAATTTTCGGCTCGTTTATCAGCGCTCTTATGATGGCTACGCGCTGCGCCATTCCGCCTGAGATTTCGTGGGGATAGGCTTTTTCAAAACCGTTCAGCCCTATCATATTTATGTATTCGCCGATTTTGTTTTTATTTTCTTTATACACTCCGCGCGCTTTAAGCCCTATAGCTACATTGTCTTCCACAGTTTTCCACGGAAAAAGAGTGGGCTGCTGAAAAATATATCCGCGTTCATGGTCGGGTTTGCCGATAACGTTTCCCTGAATCGACAGCGTTCCGGACTGCGGCTTGTCAAGGCCGGCTATAAGGCGAAGCAGCGTTGTTTTGCCACATCCCGACGGGCCTATGAAAGAAATAAATTCTCCGTCATAAAGTTCGATGTTTACGTTTCTGAGAGCGTATATTTTATGTCCGAAAGAATCTCTGTATATGCTGTTTACGTCTTTAATCGTTATTATTGGTTCGCTCATTTTAAAATACCTTTTTGCCAGCGCAGCAGATAATTTTTAACTACTCCTATGACGGCCAAAATTATGGAAAACGAGACCGCCATAATTATTATCGCCGCATATACTTTTGAATAGACCGACCAGCCTTTAGCCCAGTTGATATACCATCCAAGCCCTGCTTTTGCGCCTATCATCTCCGAAACTACCAAAGTCGCAAAACACAAACTTGTAGCCGTAAGAATTCCCATGAAAATGTTCGGTACGGCGTTCGGAACGGCTATGTGAAACAGCAAATATTTTTCGCTTGCGCCGAGAGTTCTTGCAACTTCGAAATAACTTTTCGGCGTGGCCGATATTCCGCCAGCTGTCATGAAAGAAACCATAAACCACGAAGCTATAAAAATCAGAAATACTCCGCTTGAAAAACTGTTCGGAAAAACCGCTATGGCAATCGGTATCCATGCTACCGCGGGAATTACTCCGCTTACTTTTATCACCGGAGAAAGCCAATAGTCCCACTGGCGAAACCAGCCGATCAAAATTCCTGTAAGTATTCCCGAGACGCTGCCTACTATAAGCCCGACGAAAAACAGTCGCGTGGAAAACAAAGCGCTTATCAAAAGCATTTTGTAATCTTTGACCATAACGTCCGTTATTTGAAGCGGCCCCGGAAAAAAAGGAAGGGGGAAAATTCCGCTTTTTGCCGTCAAAAAGTCCCATAGTGCAAGCGCTAGCGCCGCAACAAATATGAACTGCGCATTGTGCAGCAGTTTTCTTCTGAGGGTTATAAATTTTGACGAAACCGCATATAAAACCGCAAGCGAGACAATCATAATCAAAAGAAATATTCTGTACGGCGCAGGATTTACCGTCTGCTTAAAAGGCATGAAATAGTCAAATGCCAAAGCGGCTACAAAAGCCAGAACAGCCGACAGAAACCAGATTTTCGACTGAGGTTTCCAATGTATATTATTGTCAAAATACGGTATGTCTTTTTTTGTTTTTTTCTTCAAAATTAGCCTCTTAATGAGAACCGGAATCGCCGTGTTTCTTCACGCCCGCCGCTTCAAAAATATCCACATAAGTATTATCTATGAATTTTTGCGTGTCGAGATCTTTCGGCAAATAGCCCGTTTTCTTTAACTCGTCCGTAAAATAATATGCGTCTTTCTTGGTAGTATCTTGGTTGTTTATGAGATTATGTTTATGTCCGTATTTGTATGTCGTAAGCAGTTCTGCTACAAGCGCAGGATCGTCTCCGGGCAGATAATCTTTCTCGACGGCAATTTTTGCGGCTTCTTCGGGATTGTCCGCAACCCAGTCTGAGGCTTTCTGTAAAGCGGTAAGAATGGCCGCTATGCGTTTTGGCTGTTCTCTTATTTGTTTGCCCGAAGCATAAAGAAAGCAGCAGTATTTGCCAGCAAAAAGAGGATCAGTCGATATATCTGTGATTACTCTGTATCCGGCTTTTTGCGCAAGCGTCGCGTATGGATCCCACAGCGCGACTACGTCGAGGTCTCCTTTATCCGCAACCGATACAATCTGGTCTAAAGGATACGGAAGCCACTGAACGCCCGTCGTAGGGTCTATTCCGGCATTTGCAAGGACAACGCTTGTTACGGCCATGGGCGTTCCGCCTATCTCGTCTACTCCTATTCTTTTGCCTTTAAAATCTTTAGAGCTTTTGATAGGGGAATTTTCCGGCACGAGAATTTTTATGCAGCCTTGATGGAGACCGCCTATAATTTTTATATCCAAACCTTCGTTTACCGACGGAAAAAATTGAAAATCGCCGTTTGCTATCGGATATTTCCCGCTTGCAAGCCCCGCTTTGTTTGTTTCAAAAGTTCCGCTTACAAGCACGGCATTTACGCCTTCGTCGGCAAAAAAGCCTTTTTCATAAGCTATGTAAAACGGCGTTCCGCATGCGCCGCCGCCCAAAGCTTCGATTTCTATCGTTCCGTACGGAAATTTTGAGTCGATTTTTTCCGCGCATGAAGTAAAAACTCCCAAAAATACGACTGCAAAAATAAACATTGCTCCCACATACTTAAAAATTTTCATTTTTTCTCCTTTTGTTTAATCATAACTAAAATTTTTTTGTAACCAACATAATATCACTCTTGCCGGTCATTCCCGAAGGTTTTTATCGGGAATCCATTTTTATTGTAAATTTTCTTTTTCTCTTATCTCTAACGACAAACTTGGATGCCCGATTACAACCTTCGGGCATGACGGCAAAAGCGATTGTATTTACTTTGTTTTAGTCGTTATCGCAAAAACTCTGCTGGTAAAACCCGTTCCGTCTTTAATGTTGGGAAAAGTAAGAAAAACAATAGCTCCCGTAGGAGGCAGTTTGTCTAAATTTCTTAGAAGTTCGACATTAAGCTTATCGTTTTGAAGGACGTATCTTTCTTTTACAAAACCCAGCTTTTCGCCGGCAACGGCAGAATCGGTATCGGGCGTTTCATGCCCTATTACCGCAACGTTCCTTTCTTTTATAAGATATTCCAAAGCTTCCAAAGACCACCCGGGATAATGCGAAACTCCTTTTTTATCTTTATTTTCATACTGTTCGGCGCTGCGTTTTGACCAATCGCTTCTGAAAACAACAAAAGCGCTTTCAGGAATTTGTCCGTACTGTTTTTCGAAATCCAAAACGTCCTGTTTTGAAAGTTCATAATCCGGATTTTTTGCAACAGCTTTTGATTTGTCTATTACAACAAGTTTGTAAGCCAGCTCTCTCACGTCGGTATAATCGCTTGCCAATTTATGCCCTTTTGCAAAATGGCCGGGAAAATCCGTGTGAGTGCCGTACTGTCCGGGCAATGTGTAAAGCGACGATTCAAACCAGTTTTCCGTATTTTCAAAAGTGTATTTCGGCGTTACAAGCAAAGGGTCAAATCCATGCCAATGAGGCGTTTGCGGACTGACTTCAAAACTTAAATCCACCCATATATAATCGGATTTAAGCGTATCCAGTTCCTGCCATAAATTTTTGTTCGTCTGAGCGTATGATTGCGACAATGTTATTGCCGCAATAGCCGCAACAACCGCTAATATTTTTAATATTTTCATTTTTTGTTCTCCTGTTATTTTTTATATATTTAACGACCATATACTGAGCCTTGTTTGTCGTTAACTTTTAACATGCCCGATAAAAACTTTCGGGCATGACGACAAAGATGATTTTATTTATTTGTCATCCCCGAATGCTTTAATCGGGGAACCATTTTGCCGTTTTGCTGTTTGTCGTCATTCCCGAATGTCGTAATCGGGAATCCATGTTAGCTGTTGCCGTTTGTCGTCAATACAGCAAGCAAAGCTTGTCAGCATTTGTCTTTAATACGACATATTTTTCGTACAAAAACCCTCACATTCGAAAAACCTTGATCTTATTAAATTTTATTTTGTGCATTTTATTTTCCTTATTTATAATCTGCCGTTTTTTCAAAAGCCTGTTCCAAATCCGCGATTAAATCCCGCGCGTCTTCAAGGCCTACGGAAAGACGTATCAGGTTCAGCGGGATTTTTGCAAGTTCTAAATCGTCGTCGGTAAGTTCGCCGTGCGTAACTTTAAACGGGTCTATTACCAGCGATTTTGCGTCGCCAAGATTTGCAAGATATGTAAATATTTCCAAAGCGTCTATAAATTTCTGACCGCGTTCCTTTCCGCCTTTTATTTCAAAAGACAGTATAGAGCCTGCGCCTTTTGGGAAGTATTTTTTTGAAAGTTCATTATAAGGGCTTGATTGCAGCGTCGGGTGATGAATTTTTTTGATATGCGGGCTTTTTTCGAGATATTCGAGAATCTTTTTTGTGTTGGCAACGTGTTTTTCTATTCTTTCCGAAAGCGTTTCTATTCCTATTAAAACAAGATAAGCGTCAAAAGGACTTAATGCCGAGCCGAAATAATTCAAATAGTCCATTCTGGCTTTTCCGATAAAAGCCGTATCGCCAAAAACGTCAAGATATGAGCGGCTGTTTCCTTCTTCGTCTCTGAGCGTATAATGTTTTTTGTGAAACTGTGGGAACTTTTCTTTGTTCCATTTAAATTTTCCACCGTCAACTATAAGTCCGGCTATAACGTTGCCGTGTCCGCTCAAAGCTTTTGTAGCGGAATAAATGACAATATCCGCGCCGTGTTTGAAAGGATTAAACAAATAAGGAGTAGCTACGGTATTGTCCACTATTAACGGTATATTATGTTTATGCGCAAGTTCCGCCAAAACGGGAATATCTGCAAGCGCGCCGTTCGGGTTGCTTATGGATTCGACAAAGATCGCTTTTGTGTCGGGCTTTATTTCTTTTTCAAGCTCTTTTATATTTTCTATATTTTTTGAAAAGTCAAAATTAATTCCAAAACGCGGAAGTATCGACTTATAGCTGTCAAAACTGCCTCCGTAAAGGTACGGGCTTGTAAGTATTCTCCCACCGCCTTCGGTAAGCGCAAACAGCGTATAAGTTATGGCCGCCATTCCTGAAGACAAAGCAAGCGCCGCCGGAGCGTCGTCTAAAGCCGCAACTCTTTTTTCAAGAACGTCGACGGTCGGGTTATTGATTCTAGTGTAAAGCCATCCGTCTTCCCGATATGAAACTATTCTGTCGGCTCTTTGCGTTGAACCTAAATCATAAGAAGCGGTTTGATAGATCGGCACGGAAACGGCATAATTATGTTCTTTAGGATCGTAGCCTGCTCTTATTTTCAAAGTATCGAATTTCTGTTTGTTTTCTGACATTTTGCATTCCCCCGTTTTTTTATTAATGCGCACTACTTAAACAAATTAAGCGAATTAAAAACTTTTATACAATCGTCTATTAAAACTCCTATATCATTTGAATAAATTGAACTTATGTCAGAGTTGTTTTCGTTTTTTGCATAATTTTTTTTATTAATGCTTGTTGCGTAATTTCTTAAAACTTCGGTATATGTAGTTTTTATGTTTTCCATTTTATGCCTCTCTTGCGGATTAAACCGGCCTGTTTTGTGTTGACAACCGTAAAAATAATTTGAATGTAAAAAAAAGTACTATCCGCGCATTCGTCTGCAAGAATGCATGAGGTTTTTAGGCAAGTATTGAGAGATGGTGTGTAAAAAATTGAATTTATTCATATTAAGTATATATGTTTTATTTTGAAACAATTTTAAACAAATATTTTTCTTTTGTCAAGCATTATTTTCAATACATATATGTTTTATAAAAAATTCGCATGATAATCAAATATACGCCGATTATCATGCGATGAAAATAAATCTATAAATTATATTGTATACGAAAATTTATTAGAGGCAGATTCTATTAATTTCAATAATGGCTGTAAGTAATCAGCAGATCTTTTAACCCGGATATTCCATTAGAGATAAGAATAATAAAGTAAAAACACGATGTTTTTGTTTTACGACGAAAATGGATCCCCGATAAAAACACTCGGAGATGACGACAGTCCCCACACTGTTGTCATTGCAGCCATCCAGAGATAACGTTAAGTTGTTTTGTTATAGCACAAGTCCGATTATAACGGCAACTACGAAATCCCCCGTCCGCAAAAGGCGCGGCCACCCCCTTTAAAAAGTGGGAATTTAACGACAAGACCTTTGCTTTTGCAGTAATTCCCGATTTTCCCTACGGATTTGAAAAATGGTTTTTTAATCATACGGCGTAATACG
>JAISDI010000012.1 GCA_031264895.1 Endomicrobium sp.
ATGCTTTTTTTGACCTTTTTTATTTTGCATAACTCATTATATTTTCAATCTATTATTCTTCATTATTTCTAATGGATTCCATTAGAAAAGTTTAGCTCTAATGGAATATCTGGGTTAAAAAAAAAGGGGGAATTTCCGATTTTTTGGAATCGGGTGGATTTTCGGATCTAAAAAAAGAGGCGTTTCTGATTTTCCACATTGGGAATTCACGAAGTTTTAGGAAAGAGACAATGTTAAGCTGTTTTGCTATAACACAGGGGCATTGTTCTTGTGGATGGCAAAATAGAACTACTTAGGCAGGTTGACCGCGGCAAAGACAATGGCAAAATAAGCGGATCGACGGCAGGGTAAAAGTTTAAAATAGCCGGCTTATTTAAAAAATTTTTTGCTGCCTTCTTTTACCAGTTTTACGCCGGCGGAATTTTTCTTTAAATGTGCGGAATTTTCTTTTCCGGCGGTGCCTAGGTCTCTTTTATAGTTTTCCATCGAATACGGAGACGCCAGCCAATGTCTTACTCCGGGAAGAGTAACAAACCATTTTTTGAATTTTGCCCAGCCGTATTTTACGGTATTTATAAATTTTATGACTTTTGGGTCTTTCATAAAATTATTGAATTTTTCGGAGATTTTATTTGCGACTTTTCTCGTTTCCGGCTTCTTTTCTTTGGCAGGCTCTTTTTTCTTTTTCTTGGACTCTTCTTCCGCTTTCTTTTTGGCGGCTTCGAGTTCACGTTCACGCTTTTTTCTTTCGGCTTCGGCTTTTGACTGCGCTTGATAGGTATCGTTTTTATTTACTTCTTCCATATCGACTTTTTCTTTTCCGCCGGATTCGATCTCGGTCGAAGTTTTTCCGGCTTCTTCCACAAGTTCAAATCCGTATGGGTTTTCCAAAACTTCTTCGGAATTTACCGCAAAAGAAATATTTCCGATAAATAAAACAGACAAAACAAAACAGTAAGATAATTTAAATTTCATTTTATTTCCTTTTTTTGAGATTCTTTTGTCATCAAATATTTAAGAATGAACGGCGTTACGAAAGTCGTAAGCATTATGACGGCGACAAGAGCGCTGTATTCGTTTGAACCAAAAACATTATTTCTCAGGCCGATGCCGGCAAAAATCAAGCCGACCTCTCCGCGCGGAACCATGGATACCCCGACCAAAAGTTTATTAATTCCTTTCTTGAACACTACAAAACCAGCGGCGGTTTTTCCTATGAAAGCTACTGCAAACAATACTGCCGTCAGAATAAGAATAGTACCGTTTCCCGCGACAAAAGGGTTAAACGTGCCAAGTTCAACATTAGTTCCCATCAAAACAAAAAATATCGGAACAAAAAATGCCGAAAGCGGTTTGATACCGTTTTTTACCTCTTCGCCCTGCTTGGTGCTTGACAAAACAAGACCCGCCGCAAAAGCGCCGACAATAGGTGCAAGTCCGAATTTTGAAGAAAGAGCCGCAATTAAAAGACAAAAAGCAAAGCCTGCCACAAAAACGATATTTTCCTGTTTCATTTTTGACACAAGTTTGAAAATTGAAGGAGCTATCAAAAGCCCGGCTCCTATGGCAAGCGCCAAAAATAATACAGCCGTTCCCGCTATTTGCGCAATGCTGCCGGCAGTAACCGTTCCGCCGGAAACGAGTTTTAAAACTACGGCCAGAATGGCAAGGCCTATAACGTCGTCAATGACCGCAGCGCCGAGTACGATTTTTGCCTCTTCGCTTTCAAGTTTCTTTAAATCCCGAAAAACCCTTGCCGTAATTCCGACGGAAGTCGCCGTAAGAACTGCGCCGGCAAAAATCGATTGAGTAGAGCTTAAGCCGAAATACATGAACGTAAAATATCCGAAAAAATAAGGAAGCATTACGCCGACAAAAGCTACGGCAGTCGCCCAGCCGCCCGCCCGCGCAAACTCTTTTATATCAGTCGAAAGGCCTACTTCAAACAATAATATTATTGCGCCAAGCTCGGAAATATTCGTAAGTATGGGTGTTTCGCTGACAAGCCCCAGCACGCCCGGCCCTATTATAACGCCGGCTAAAAGTTCCCCGACAATTCCGCTTTGTCCGAATCTTACCGCTATTTCTCCGAATATTTTTGCGGCTGCCAAAATTACGACAAGCGCGATCAAAAAGTGATACACTTCATTCATTATTGCGTTTCTCCCGTTTTTGTTAAACCCAAAAATTCCATTAGAGCTTTTTAAAAACCATCTTTTTTACTTTGTCGTCATACCCGAGTGTCTTTATCGGGTATCAATGTTAAATAGACAAATAGTTTAAATATTGTGATGGCGGCAAAAAGCGAAAAGACAAAATGGATTCCCGATAAAAACCTTCGGGAATGACAAACGAGTGAAATCATTTTTGTCGTCATGCCTGAAGTTCTCGGAAATGCTGTTATTCCTTAGCAGCCTGCCCCGTGAGGTCTTAACACGGGGGGCATCCACGTTCGTCGTAAAACAAAAACATCTTTAGTAAAAATGCCCGATTAAGAACTTCGGGCATGACGAACAGTATTTTAGAAATACCTATTTGTTACCTTTCATTCCTATGCTTTTTTTGACCTTTTTTATTTTGTATAACTCATTGTGTTTTCAATCTATTATTTTTCGTTATTTCTAATGGTTTCCATTAGACAATTTTAGCTCTAATGGAATATCTGGGTTAAATAGACAAATAGTTTAAATGTTGTGATGGCGGCAAAAAGCGAAAAGACAAAATGGATTCCCCCCGTATTATGACCTTACGGGGCAGGCTACTAAGGAATAACAGCATTTCCGAACTTTCGAGAATGACAAATGAGTGAAAGCATACGACAAACGTATGAAAGAAGCGGTCAAGTTGTTATGCCGACCCCGTATTTAGATACTACGGGGTCGGCATAGGTTTTCATGCGTTTATCGTTGAATAGAATGTTTTATAAATTAAACCATCTTTCAAAAACGTCTAATTGGTTTTTTAGAAGTTCTTTGTTTTGGTCTCTTCCGATGTATACTTTGAAAACCGTTTCTCCGTTTTCGCCTAAAAATACCCAGTTGCATGAGCGTCTGCCGTACATTGTTTCCGAGATCACTCCTATGTTTGTTATTTTTTCCAGATTTAAATGTCCGGAAAAAGGCGCTCTTCCCAGATTGCAGTATCCGTGCGATTCTTGCGACTGCGGAAAAACTGATTTTATTTCAAAAATCGAGCCGCCGTGTTCTACCAGAAACAGCAATTCCCCAAGTGTAGGAAGTTCTTCAATAAGTTTTTTGACATACTCTTTTTCCAGCAGACGCGCCTGTTTGTCCGCGTCTAAAACTTTTATTACTTCAAGCTCCGATACATTGTATTCTCTGCCGATAGCTCTTACGGTTTTTTTGTCTTCAGAAAAAGCCGATGAATATTCGTGCATTTTGTTTTCTCCTTTTTATGATGCGATTATTAAACTGCTTGGAATTGAACAGGGATCAGCTCACTGCGCATATGTGTTAGCGCAACGACAAATCCCCCGTCCGAGACAAAATGTCTCGGCCACCCCCTTTAGGAAAGTGGGAATTAACGGCGAACTGCAAAAGGCAAAAATGGATTCCCGATAAAAAATTTCGGGAATGACCGATGGGGCGGTATGGCAAAAAACATATGGGTTCATGTATTTGTCATGGGATAATGCCGGTTCGCGCGTAAAAAACATTCAGCGCGAACCGGCATTCTTTTGAATTTTATTAGAAATTAAAACCGCAGCTTAGCACAACGTGAAGGCCGGGTTCGTAGAAATCCGGCGACGAGTCGGCTCTGATATATTTTTTGTCGGCAATGTTATTTATGTCTATGGTAACAAAATATGCGTTTTTTTGTACCCCCAGCTGCAAGTTGTAAGTTTCCCAGCTTTTATCTTTTGTAATTGCGCCGCTTGAACTTTCAGTTTCGGCTTCAGTAGCCCAAATAGTTTTTAAATCGGAAAACAGATCAAAGCCCGCAATGGTATGCTGCCAGCGTACTCCTGTGGAATATTGAAACGGCGCCATACCGGTTTTGTTTGTTTTTTTGATTTTGCTGCCCGGAGCGTTCCAAAAAGTACGATTAAGATATCCGAGGCTTACATAAGGAGTAAATGAAAATATGTCATAACCGGCGTATAATTCCGCTCCGTAGTTTTCGGCTTCGTTTATATTCTGATACTGCGCTACAAAACTGTTGCCTACCATCCAATAATTCATCGTTATATAATTTTTAGCTTTCGTATAAAAAATGGAAGCGTCTAAATTTAAATTCCCTATTTTAGCTATAATGCCGGTATCAAAGTTATTTGATTCTTCGGGTTTTAAATCCGGATTTGCAAGAAGCGCCGAAGATCCCATCATTGTAAAATATATTGAAGGAGTTTTAAAACCTTGTGAAAATTGGGCGCGTACGCTTACGTCGTCGTTTATTTTATAAACCGCGCCGGCGCTGCCGACCAGCCTGTCAAGATCTTTGTTATTTGAACCCGAACTTGAATGATACCACGATTGTCTGGCGCCCAATGTAACTATTAACTTTTCTATTACAGTCGCTTCATATTGGGCAAACATCGAAGCGTTCCATATGCTTGCGTCGTTTTTAACTTTAGTTGAAAGTTCCGTACTTTCAAAAGTGTCGTCGTTGTATTGTCCTCCGAAGATTAAATAATGGTTTTCTCCGAATACCCAGTCCGTTTGCGGAGAAATCGTAAGAGTGTCGGTTTTTCTGGTATAGCTGCTTGTGAATCTTTTTATTTCCTGCTGCGCGCCGGTCAAAGTTATTTTCGCAAGATTTTCGGTAATATCGTTCATAACAAAATTGGCGTCGTAAGACTGCCTTTTATAATCCATGTCTACTATTGTCAGGTTCGTACCGCTGCGCGATTTAACGTCGTTGTCGTGGCGCTGTATGCCAAACGATACTTCGCCTTTATTCCATTCGTATCCCAATCTGCCGGTATAGTTTTCTCTTTTATATTCTGTGCCTGCAAGTTTTCCGGCGGGAGTATCGCGCACGTCCGACATGACCGAATTGAAAGTTCCGTTATAAAAAAAGCCTTCATACTTTCCCGACACGCCGAGATAAAAATCGTTGCGGCGCGACGACGAATCATAAATTGCGCGCTGCGTAAAACTCACGGGTTTATTTGCGGCTTTTTTCGTTATGATGTTTACGACTCCGCCGATAGCGTCCGAACCGTACAATACCGACGAAGGCCCTTTTATTACTTCTATTCTTTCAATGTCGCCGGGAGATATCATTATCGGCAGCGCTCCCGTAGAAGGCGCGTGTTCGTGCTGCCTTATGCCGTCTATGATCAGTAAAGTGCGGCTGCTGGCTTCTCCTCTGATTTTTACTTTCATAGTTCCGGCAGCGCCGTTATCTTCAATGGTTATTCCCGGAATTCTTGAAATAATTTCCGCTACGGAAGAAGCCGGATTTCTTTTGATGTCTTCCGCAGTTATCACGTTTACCGTCATAGGAATTTCTTTGAGCATACGTTCGGCTTTGGTAGCCGTAACTACAAGAGCCTTTGTTTTCTTGACTTCGTCGCTTTCTGCGTCAAGCCGGGACGGCTGAGTATCGGCGGCGGTTTTGGAGTTTGACGTTTCTTGAGTTTCTACGGCCTGACTTTCGCTTTCCTGAGATACGGCCTCCGCCGCATCGGAATACTGTGAATCGTTTTCGTAATTTGTTACGTCCTGAGCGTAAACGTTTACGCTCATTAAAGCTGCAATAAATAAAACTAATATTTTTTTCATAATGTCTCCTTGGCGCTCGCGCGCGGGTGTTTGCACACGGCATATTAGAACGACTAACGACACAAAGACTAACAACAGCAACGACAACGGCAACATGGTTCCCCGATAACAACTTTCGGGGATGACAAAGGAATAAAATCATTTTTGTCGTCATTCCCGAGCGTCGTAATCGGGAATCCACGTTAAATACAAATAAGTGGGTTGATGACACGACAGGGGCAATCATCAGCCCATTCCATTTCCCATGCCGTCATTCCCGAAGGTTTTTATCGGGAATCCACGTTAAATACAAAATCAGTGGGTTGATTACAGCAAAGGGTGTTTGCACACGGCAAATTAGAACGACTAACGGCAACAACTTTGGCCGCCGTATTAAAAATCAATCATCTTCAAGTACCTCTCTGTTCTTAATTTTTTATTTCTTCTGACCTTTTTTAATTTGAAATATCTATGCCTGCTGAGCTTCGCAATCCAGACTCAGCCGTGAATAATTTTTTGCATAAGCGTTGACCGCGTCGGAATGCGAGACTATCACGCATGTCGAATGCGGAAGTTCCGTCTGCATTAATTCTATCAGGCATTTCTCCGATTCATGATCAAGGGCGTTTGTGCTTTCGTCCATAAATATCCATTCGGGTTTGTTAAAAAGAATTCTGGCGACTACAAGCCTTTGCTGCTCTCCTCCGGAAAGCTGCGACATATCGTAATACATAAGCCTTTCTTGCGCGTCTTTGACGGGAAAATTGACTTTTTGCAGAATTTCTTTTATTTCCGGGATTTTATCTTCGGACAGTTTGTTAGGATAACTTACGGCGTGCGCAAGGCCTCCGAGCGGGAAATAAGCCTTTTGCGGAAGAAACATAGTTTTGTTTTCCGGAACGGTTATTGTTCCGGTATAATTGTGGTGAAGGCCGGCAAAAGCTTTAAACAGCGTAGATTTTCCTATGCCGGAAGAACCTTTTACAAGCACGGTATCCCCTTTGGAAATATCGGCGGATTCTATTGAAAAAAGGAGTTTGTTTTCCGGGGAATAAAGATTCAAACATTTAACTTCAAGCGCGTCTTTGCGTTTTGTAAGCCGTTGGTATTTATATTGAAAGCTTTCGGCGGCGTTTAAAAAAGAATCGAAACGCACGCTTGAAGCGGCAAGAGAAGCCAAGTCCCTATAAGAAAATATAAACCATGAAAGGCTTGTCGCCACGTTTTGAAATGCAGAACTCATCTGCATCCTGGACCCTAAAGTTACTTTTCCAAAAAGTTATGCGGGAAGAGCAAGAAACACGGGAATGCGCAGAATTGTCGCCATATAAGGTCTGGTAAAACAGCCTAAAATAAAATCCCTTTTAATCAGTTTTTTCCAGTTTTTTATTATCTGCAAAAAACGCATGTCCATTATCTCTCTTTCGACTTTTTCTCCGGACTGCAATGCGACGGCTTCTTTCGATTCCCTAAAACGTGTAAGCGAAAAACGAAAATCCGCTTCACGCCGCTTTTGTTCGACGTTAATTTTTATCAAAGGCGCGCCCAAAAGATGCGTAACTACGGACGATATGGCGACATAAATCGGAGCCGCCCAGACCATGTAATGCGGAATCGTTATATGAACTCCAAACATTGTAAAAGAAAGAGCGTATGTTGCGATATTCCATAAAACTACCGTGTAAGTTACAAGGCCGATACACCTGTTGAGAAGTTCAAGCGTCGTGCCGGTGAGATGTTCTATAAACGTTTTACAATCTTCGGCTATACGCTGGTCAGGGTTGTCGAGTTCCGCTTTGTCCGACGAACTTAAATACCAGTAATTTTTATCTCTGAGCCATATATTAAGCGCTTTTTCCGTAAGAACTTTCCGCCATCTGATTTGCAGCAGTTTTTGAAGATACTGCGAAATCAGATAAATCAGCGAGCTTATCGCCACAAGCAGCGCGAAAAGTTTGACCTGATGAAACGCCGCCTGCGTATCGTATTTCTCCAGAGCGTTATAAAAATGTTTGTTCCAGTTGATAAGTTCAAGCGACACTTTTATGCCGACTATGTTTAAAGCGAAAACCGCTGCATAAAATATTATTCCTACTTTTCCTTCCGCCGTAGAAACGCAAATTTTTATAAGCCTGAAAATACTGCGAACAACTTTCATTTTTTATTCCTTTCCGCAGGCTTTTCAACAATATCGATTCTGTAAATTCCGTCTGCAATATTTTTTATTTCTTTTAATTTAAGTTCTTCTTTGGCGGACGCGAGAAGAACGGCTACGTCGCGCACAGACAATGATTTAAGCTGGTATGGCGTGCCGTAACCGTATTCGAGATGACCTTTGCCGATTATTCCTATCATCAGATAATCATGTCCGAATTTGTCTAAAGCTTTTTTTATATTACAGGCAAAAGCTCTGTCCCATGTCTGCTGCGCTCTTATAAAGCGGTCTTCAACTTCTCTGCCCATAATGTTTGACAAATATTTTTTATGAGCTTTAAGCGGCGGCGCGGACGGCGACAGCCCGTCGCGTTCATCTTCCGGTATTGCGTCCCAGCCTTCTTTGCCGACGCGCGTAACAAGTTCCCTGTAACAGTTCAGCGCTATCATAGGCACGCAGTTTTGCCGGCAGAAATGAAAAAGCGGAAGATATATTTCCGGAGGAAAACCCCATACTTTTTCCCATTGCGCAAGTTTTAAAAATTCGTCCGTGCCAAGTTCGCCGGCTGTCCAACGGTCAAGCACGCTTTGAAGCCTTACGGGAAACATCTCAAATCCCATAAGCATTTTAGGGCGGAAAGCGTGCAGATAATTTGCCGTGTGAAGCTGCCAACGGTGAATCTCGGCAATATCGTGCCGTTCTCCCAAAAGAACAACTTGTTTTTTTGAAATTTCTTTCATGAATTTAGCCTTGTCTAACTCGCTGCCCTTAAAAGTTTCTATCCAAGTATTACGCTTGTGCTTCATGGTTTTAAGACTCCTGTTTTTATTTTAATTCAAAGCTGACGGGTATGATCACTGCTTGTTCCCTTCGGGGATTTAATATGGGATGCCAGTCTTTTTTAACTTTCTCGACGGTTTTTAATGCGGCTTCTGAGAGTATTTTATGATGTTTGTTTCCCGCAACGGATGCGTTTTTTATTTCTCCTGAAGCTGAAAAGACTATTTTTATTTCTACTATTCCCGAAATTCCGGCTTTTCGCGCGTTTTTTGGATAATGCAAAGATGATTGCACTAACCGCAAAAAATAACTTAAAAATTCGTCATTTGCCGATAAGTCCACGCTTTCTTCGCCAAAGCCTTCTTGAATTTGTCCGGCATACTGTTGCTGAGATTCTTTTTGAGGAGAAAACTCTTCGGCAGCCGTTTCTTCCGTTACCTTTTCATTGACGGTTTCTTCTTCAATATATTCTTGCTTTTGAACGGTTTTCTGCGGCATCGCGGCTTGCGTCGTATTGAGTTCAGTTGAATATTCTATTGAAATTGAAGCAGGCATACCGACGCCGCTTAACGTTATCGGTTTTACGCCGCCAAATAAAACAGCCGCCGAAAATATGACGGCGGCAAATACCGTGATCATGCCGCCTGCATTTGAAACCGTTTCATATTCGTATTCCTGTATGCGCATTTTATTCTTCCTCAAACGCCGCGTTTATGAGAAACTTTCCGTATCCCAGCATTTTAACGTCGTCCATTAATCCGAGAAAAGCGTTAAACGGAGCGTTTTCGTCTACGTTAAAAACTATCGAAATATCAGCGGGCTTTCCCGAAAGTATCGCGGGAATTTCCTCTTTTTTGATCCGTTCTTTGCCGTGATATATGCCGCCTTGTGCGTCTATGCCAAACGTTATACGCTCGATTTGATTCGGAACTGCCGACGCGCTTTTTGCTTTGGCCAGCATAACTTCTATGGTCGGAGCAGTAAACGTCGCCGCAAGTATAAAAAAAATCAGAAGCAAAAACATAACGTCTATCAGAGACGTAAGATCTATCGTTCCTTCGGCTATATCGTCGAAATCAAAATCAAATTTCATTTGACATTTTTTCCCTTTTCCCGCGTTTGCTTAGGCGGTCTGTGAATGTATCTGCTCAGACAGTAATGAAAATTTCCTACAAAACGGTATCCGTATTCGACTATTTCAAGATTGAATGAACGCATATAGATAGAAAGTATATGAAATACGATCAGCGCCGGAATTGCCAAACTCAGACCCATTACCGTAGTGTAAATGGCTTCCCATATTCCCGCGGCAAGAATCGAGCTTGTCGCCAAAGACGTTGAAGTGGAAAGTTTGCCGAAAACTCCGAGCAAACCTAAAAGCGTTCCAAGCAGTCCCAGCAAAGGCGAAATTACCGCCACGATTTTAATTAAAGTTAAATCTCTTATCGGTTTTTTGAAATAGTGGTTAAACAAAAATGCCGCTTCGGTTTTGATGTCGTTTGAATGGTTGGCGTGCGTTTTGATTATATCGTTAAGGATCGCTATTAACGGATTCCCGAGATTTGCTTCAATGATATTGTTTCTGTCGTCCGGCTTTTCTTCAATCTGCCGGATTATTTTGCGCATGTCGTTTCCGACCATGCAAAGATAAATTATGTTTTTTGCCGCCAAATATACGCATACTATGCCTACAAAAATAAGCGCAACGCCTGCCATTCCTATTTTGGCGTATAAGTCCGCTATCATAAGTTACAACGCCGCCTTTTTTAAAATCTCTTCGGCGAATTTTTCAGCTTCGGCGCAGTCTTTTGTGTCCGGATGTTTTTTTGCCTCTTCTATTCTTGCAGCTCTTTCGGGCGTCATGGCGCCGTGCGCTTTTGTCGAAATTTCAAGTATTTTTGGATCGATTTTTCCCATACATTTGAAATGTCCCAAAACCGGACTGCTCAGCGGAAGGCTGTTTTTTGCTCTTGTAAAAATATTTTCTGCGTGTTCGCTGTTCGGGTATGCGCCTAAAGTAAAAAACAGCGCGACCATTTTATTGTGAATTTTTTCCAGATACTTTTTCGTTTTAACGTCGGCTCCGCCTTTGTCCGCCCAAAATCCCGAAAAAATTAGGTCATAACCGTCTGAGACCGGCGCGCTTTCGACCGGAAAAATGCCTACTTCATGTTTTTGTACGGATTGAAGTTTTCCGTAAACCGATTCGGCAATCATTTTTGTATTGCCGGTAAGAGACGAGTAAACTACCAAAATGCGCATTTTATTTTTCTCCCGTAAGAATGTCCGTTACGGCGCGGATGAGATTAACTCCCCAAAATTTTCCGGCCGTAGTAAGATTCATATATTTTCCGTCTATTTCAATAAGTTTTGCATTTGCCCAATTTTCTACATACGGGGCAAGTTTCGCTTTAAAGTCTTCGTTTATCGCAAATATTTCCTGAATGTTTAAGTATCCTTTTTCCATCTGCTCGGTAATCTTGTTTGCCAAAGTCCCGCAGGAATTTGGCGCGGTAAGGCTGTCCGGAGAAAAATTTCCGGCTTCGATATTACAAATATATCTTTGCGCCACAGGAGCTCTGTAGTAACTCCAGCCGTTTATCGAGCCGCCCGCGCCCGCGCCTATGGCAAGGCAGCCGGCTTTTCTTTTCACCCATGGATTGTATATGTTTCTTTCTCTGGAAGTTCTGGCATAATGGTTTAAACTGAGCTGATGCCAATGATTATGAATCAAATGATCGTAAGCGGCTTTATAAAAAGATCCTTGTTCGCTTATTTTTGCGGCATCCGGAGTTGCGCCTGCTAAAATGGATTTTTTAAGCGGACTGCTTTCAAAAACTTTTAACTGATATGTGTCCAATCCGTCCACGCCGGCGCGTTCTGCGGTTTTTAAATCTTCAAGAAAAATTTCAACGCTTTGGGCAGGCAATCCATAAATGAGGTCTATTATAATTGCCGCTTTATTATAGGATGCGAGATTTCCGAGAATTTCTGCCGCCTTTTCTCCTTCCGATACGCGCCCAAGGCTTCTTCTTATTTTTGTATTGAAAGTCTGTACGCCAATAGATAAACGATTAAAACCCGCTTCTAAAATATCTTTTCCGCGTTTGCCTTCAAAATCGTGAATGCGCCCTTCAAGCGTTATTTCACAATCGTTTGCCGGATTAAAATATTTATGAAAACTTTCGCATAAAAGCTTCAAATATTCCGGTTCAATTGCTGAAGGCGTACCGCCGCCAAGGTATATAGCCCGCATCGGCGTTTCTTTGACATAAGCGTACTGCGAGATAAGTTTTATCTCTTTAATAAGAGCGTCTACATAAGCGCCGCCCTCTTCTTTTGTGATTTTTGAACCGGAAAACCCGCAAAAAGAACATCTATACTGGCAAAAAGGAATGTGTATGTATGCCACACAGCCGTTTGAAGGTTCTTGAAGAAGCTCTTTATATTTTGAAAATATATCTTCTTTAGCCACTGCAATTCTTTCAGTTCCCGACTTAATGGACAAATACCCTTTATACGCATACCGCAGAACATCTTGTGAAGCATCAACTAAATACATATTTGAAACCGAACCCATAAAAACTGCCACCCTTTAAAATTCTATCAAACAATTCAATAACGCCCTAAAACATTTATATTTGTCTAAAATTAGCAAAAATAATATTTTTTGTCAATCTAAAAAAGTTACAAATGAACATAACAATAAATTTTAAATTGAATTTACAGCTGGTTTTTTAAAAAGCTCGATAGTTTATACTTCTAAATAGAAGTAGTTTTTATAGTGATCTAAAAAATTTATATTGATAAAGATACTATGATCATTCCATACAATAGGCTTTGCTGCAAAGAATGTCTATAGAGCAATATTTAGAGTTTAATAAGATGCCAAAAAAGTCTAAAAAGCTAAAAATCGGCAAAAAATAAATATCTCTAAGAGGTCTTAATATGTGGAATATGTCATTTTTAACCCAGATATTCCACTAGAGCTAAAATTTTCTAACGGAAACCTTTAGAATGAATAATAACAGATTGAAAACACAATGAATTATGCGAAATAAAAAAGGTTAAAAAAAGCATAGGAAAGAAAGGTAACAAATAGGTACTTATAAAATACTGTTCGTCATTCCCAAGCGTCGTAATTGGGAATCCATTTTTACTAAAGAAGTTTTTGTTTTACGACGACCGTGGATCAATCATCCCCGACAAAGGAAAAAAGATTGTTTTTAGAAAGTTCTAATGGAATATCTGGGTTTATGACTTGCCGTCCGCAATGACTTTAGATATAATAAATCTATGGAATTTATAATAGATTTATTAAAAGCGTTTAATATCTCCGATGAATATTTAATTTCTTTCGCCGGTATAACTACAATAATATTATTTGTAGTTTTTTTGTATTTTATCTGGCTGATGTTTAAAAAGGCATCCCATTCATATCTGCATAGTAAATACTTCAGCATTAAAAATCCCGTATGGCATAAAGCAATGCAAAAAGCGAATTTTTTGGCCGCCTTCGGTTATTTGGGGGCAGGCTTTATTGCTTCTTTTGCGGTAAAAATATTTTTCCCGCAGAAATACGGAATATACACTTTGATTGCAATCAATATATTTTCGGTATATTTCCAGCTGGGCATACTGTTGATCATAAACAAAATTTTAAGCATTGTGATGAACGTTTTTAGCGCGAATCCGAATGTTCCGGTCAAAGGGCTTATTCAGTTCTTGAGAATTTTTGTAAATTTTTTCGGCGCGCTTATAATACTTGCTTTTTTTATAGGTAAAGAACCGACATACTTTATTTCCGCTTTAGGTTTAATAGCGTCGGTTTTGATGATTGTGTTTAAAGATACGATTTTGGGGCTTACTGCAAGCTGGCAGCTTTCAATGAACAAAAAGCTTCGCATAGGTGACTGGATAGAGATGCCTTCGCATAATGCCGACGGCGATGTTATAGATATTTCTCTCACTACCGTATCGGTGCAAAATTGGGATAAAACCATAGTTATGATTCCGGCCTACGATCTCATATCAAAACCTTTTATAAACTGGAGAGGAATGAACGAATCCGGCGGACGCAGAATTAAAAGAGCGATCAATATAGATATACAAAGCGTCAAATTCGTCAATGAAGAGATGTTTAAACGTTTAAAAAAACTCGAACTTTTAAGAGATTATCTTACGGCTAAAGAAACTGAAATAAAAGAGCATAATAAAGCTCGCGACATAAAAGAAAGTTTGTATAACGGCAGATACCTCACAAACATAGGGTGCTTTCGCGCTTATTGCGAAGCGTATATAAAAAGCCGGCCTTACATAAGCGGCAAACTTACAAGAATGGTGCGGCAGCTAAACCCCGGGCAATCAGGGCTTCCTCTTGAAATTTATTGTTTTACTGCAACTACCGAATGGATCGCATATGAAAACTGCCAATCCGACATTTTTGACCATCTGTTGTCCGTTATGGAAAACTTTGAACTTCACGTTTTCCAAAATCCGAGCGCATGGAATTTTAAAAATCTAAACTCTGCCGAAACGCCGCCGGTAAAAGCTCCGTGAATTTAACGACTGAGCGCGCCGTTTGTCATGTCGTTTCAGTATGCCGCCTGCAAAGGTCATTTGACAAACGTTAATTTTATTTTGTAGTATTGGTTCAATTGACAACTTAATAGGGCATAGACCCAAAAAAACCGTTGATGTGGAGATAACGGTAATTGTGCAGTCACAGAGAGCGGGCGCAGCTGAGATTCCCGTACAACGCAGATTATCAAATGGACCACAGAGGGCGCGGTCAAAGAAAGCGAAAGCTTTTGAGTATTCCGCGACGTAACGCATACGTTAGTTGCGGAGAATATTTCGAAACCTTTGGTTTCCAGTATTCATAAAAGAGTGCGGCAAAGCGGCAGGTTTTATCTGTTGTTTTCCCGCAAAACAAGGTGGCACCGCGGATAAATTCAAATCCGTCCTTGGCATAATATTTTATGCTATGGACGGATTTTTTTTGTTTTGCGCGGATAACGGAGAAAAAATGTTAGAGTCAAAATTTAAACGATGGCGTTTTTAGTTTTTGCAGACGGGCGCTTGCGCACGGCAAATGACAAATTTATATATTTTTATGCAGCGGTAAAGGAGGAAAAATGTTAAAGCCTTCAATTGAAGAAGCTCAAGAGTATGTTAAAGATTACAATATAGTTCCGGTATACAAAGAAATTTTTGCGGACATTGCAACGTCGGTCGGCATTCTTAAAAATTTCATGAAAGAAAATAAAAAGTGTTATCTGCTTGAAAGCGTTGAAAGTACGGAAAACTGGGGCAGATACTCGTTTCTGGGCTGCGACCCGAAACTTACGATTAAATGTAATGACGGCAAAGTTACCATAAACGACGGAACATGCCGCGAAATACTGACCGTCGATCCGGCAAAAATAATCAGAGATATTTTATCGCATTATAAAAGTCCCGTAGTAAAATCTCTCCCGCCTTTTACCGGCGGGCTTGTGGGATATTTTTCTTACGATTATATTAAATATGCCGAGAAATCGTTAAATCTTGACAACAGAAATGCGGAAAATTTTGACGATTTTTATCTGATGCTTTTTGACAAAGTTATAGCCATAGACCATCTCAAACAAAAAATTTTTATAATTGCAAACGTAGCGGCGGACAACTTTGAAATAAATTACGCAAAAGCGGCGGCGGACATAGAACGGCTGGAAAATTTAATAAAGAAAGTTTCAACAGGCGGCAATATGAAATCCGAACTTAAAACGAATTTAAGGCTTCTTCACAATAAAGAAGAGTTCGGCAAAATGGTTACGGAAATAAAAAAGCGCATATACGAAGGCGATATTTTTCAGGCCGTGATTTCAAACGGCATAGAAGCGGATTTTAACGGAAACCTTTTTGAAACGTACAGGGTTTTAAGAACGGTAAATCCGTCGCCATACATGTTTTACTGCAATTTCGGAGATTGTGAAATTGCCGGCGCGTCTCCGGAAACTTTAGTCACGCTGCAAAACGGCGAACTCACCAATTATGCCCTTGCCGGAACGTGCCGGCGCGGCAAAACCGCCGAAGAAGACGAACAGCTGATATACAATTTGCTCAAAGACGAAAAAGAACTTTCCGAACACAATATGCTTGTAGATTTAGGAAGAAACGATTTGGGAAAAGTCAGCGAGTTTGGCACAGTTAAAGTTTCGGAATATATGAAGATATTAAAATTTTCGCACGTTTCGCATATTGCTTCCGTAATCAAAGGAAAACTGAAATCCGGTTATGATCATCTTGACGCAATAGCCGCCGTTCTGCCTGCGGGAACGCTTTCAGGAGCGCCAAAGATCAAAGCCTGTGAAATAATAAATTCCCTTGAAAAACATAAGAGGGGAACTTACGGCGGAGCCGTCGGATATATTGATTTTACCGGAAACGCGGACACATGTATAGCCATAAGAATGGCAAAACTGCAAAACGGGAAAATTTACATACAGTCGGGAGCGGGCATTGTCGCCGACAGCGATCCGCAAAAAGAGTTTCGGGAATGTTTAAATAAAGCGCAGGCTATGGTTGAAGCCGTTGAAACGGCTTCTGCGTCGGAGGCAATATGATTTTAATAATAGATAATTACGACAGTTTCTCTTATAATCTTTACCAGTGCGCGGGGATAATAAATGCCGACGTGAAAGTTATAAAAAACGATGAAATGACCGTAAAAGAAATAGAAAGCTTGAATGTTTCGCATATTATTTTTTCGCCCGGCCCCGGCCGTCCGGCAGACGCCGGAATTACAGAAGAAGCGGCGCTTTACTTTAAAGACAAAAAACCGATACTCGGTATATGTTTGGGACATCAGGCAATATGCGAAGCTTTCGGCGCGAGAATTACGTATGCAAAAACTCTTTTTCACGGAAAAACAAGCAATGTGCAGATAGCTAACGGCAGTCCGGTTTTTAAAGGTTTGCCGCCGGTTCTTAAAGCGGCAAGGTATCATTCTTTAATTGTCGACAGAGCGACTCTGCCAGACGAACTCCTTGTTATAGCTGAAGACGACCAAGGACAGGTTATGGGCGTAAAACATCAGGATTATAATTTGTACGGCTTACAGTTTCACCCTGAATCCGTGCTTACGCAAAGAGGAATGGCCATAATAGAGAACTTTTTAACTCTTGAGTCAGGGAGGATAAAATGATACGCGAAGCGATATACGAAATTGTTAACAGACAGAATCTTTCAATAGAAAATACAAAGTCGGTTATGCACGAAATTATGGATGGCAAAGCTACGGATGCGCAGATAGCTTCTTTTTTAACGTCTATGAGGCTTAAAGGAGAGACAATAGAAGAAATTACGGCCTGCGCAATGGTTATGAGAGAAAAATGCCAAAGATTAAATCCTAAAACCGACGTGCTAGACATTGTCGGTACCGGCGGCGACGAACTTGCGACGTTCAATATTTCCACAGTTTCGTCTTTTATAATAGCGTCCGCCGCAATACCCGTGGCCAAACACGGCAACAGAAGCGTGTCCAGTAAATGCGGCAGCGCGGATCTTCTCGAAGCTTTAGGCGTAAACATAATGCTTACTCCGGCGCAGTGCGAAAACGTTCTTGAAAAAACCGGCATCTGTTTTCTTATGGCGCAGACTTTTCATTCTTCGATGAAATATGTCGCAAAAGTCAGAAGAGAACTCGGGATAAGGACAATATTTAATATTTTAGGGCCTCTTGCAAACCCAGCCAAAGCAAGATACGAACTTATAGGCGTGTATGATGAAAATCTTGTTGAACCTATGGCAATAGTTTTGGCAAATTTAGGAGTTAAAAGAGCAATGGTAGTTCACGGACATGACGGCCTTGACGAGGTTACATTGTCGGATACAACGACAATATGCGAAGTAAACGAAGGAAGGCTTAACAGCTTTTTTATCACTCCTGAACAGTTCGGTCTCAAAAGATGCAGCCTTTCGGAACTGATTGGCGGTACGCCGCAGGACAATAAAGAAATAGCTTTAAATATATTGAAAGGCGAAAGCGGAGCAAAAAGAGATATAGTCATATTAAATTCCGCAATATGTCTTTATATGTTTTACAATAACGTTACTCTTAAAGAATGTTTAAATATCGCGCGTAAAATGATAGACAGCGGCAAAGCGTTAAATAAGCTTGAAGAGTTCATACGGGTATCCGGCGAGGCAAAAAATGATATTGGATAAAATAACGGCGTCGACAAAAATAAGGGTTGAAAAATCAAAAGAAAAAAAATCTCTAAAAGACGTAATCAATGAGGCGCAGGCCGCTCCGATAAATAAAATTTTTCCTTTTGAAAAAGCGCTTAAAAAAGACGCAATGAGTTTTATATGCGAAATAAAAAAAGCGTCCCCGTCAAAAGGAATCATTTCAGACGATTTTAAATATGTAGAAACCGCAAAAGAATACGAATCCGCCGGAGCCGACGCGGTTTCCGTTCTTACCGAACCGGATTTTTTTATGGGAGCAGACCGCTATCTTTCGGAAATAAAAGACGCGGTAAAAATTCCCGTTCTGAGAAAAGATTTTATTATCGACCAATACCAGATTTTTGAAGCAAAAAACATAGGCGCACACGCAATACTTTTAATCTGTTCGATTCTTGATTTTAACGCTTTGAAAGAGTTTATGGAAACCGCGCATGCTTTGGGTTTGTCATGTCTTGTAGAAACTCACGATGAAAAAGAAATCGAAACCGCGCTTAAAGCAGGCGCAAAAATAATAGGCGTAAACAACAGGGATCTTAAAACTTTTGAAGTCGACATAAATAATAGCGTAAAATTAAGAAAACTTGTGCCGGAAGATAAAATATTCGTTTCGGAAAGCGGAATAAAAACAAAAGAAAATATAGACGTTTTGCGCCGGCACAAAGTAGACGCAGCGCTTATCGGCGAAGAGCTGATGAAAAGCGCGGATGCAAAACAAAGGCTTAGAGAGCTTAAGGAAACAGTATAAGTTTTGCGGCAGCGGAGGAAAAAATGACAAAAATTAAAATATGCGGATTAAAAAGAGAAGAAGACGTAAAATACGCCAATGAAATAAAACCAGACTATATAGGATTTGTTTTTGCCGGCGAAAAAAGAAAAATCAGTTTTGAAGAGGCAGGCAGGCTTAAACCGGCGCTTGATAAAAATATAAAAACAGTCGGCGTATTTGTGAACGAAAAAATAGACAATATAATAAATCTTTGCGCCAAAGGCATAATAGATTTAATACAGCTGCACGGCGATGAAGACGAAGCTTACATTTACAGGCTTAAAGAAAAAACCGACAAGCCGGTAATAAAAGCCGTAAAAGTAAAAGAAAAAGAAAAAATTCATAACTTCGACACAATTGCAGATTACGTGCTTTTTGACACATACGTTCCAAACGAATACGGCGGAAGCGGAAAATCTTTTGACATGGATCTGATAAAGGAATATAAAAACCCTTTTTTTATTGCCGGCGGAATAAACGCCGAAAACGCAGCAAAAATAATAAAAGAGCTGTCGCCATACTGCGTAGACATAAGCAGCGGCGTAGAAACCGACGGTTTTAAAGATTTGAATAAAATGAAAAAAATAAAAAACATAATAGGGGTTCTCTAAAATCCCGTTAGTCGTCACCCTGAACTCGTTTCAGGGTCTGCCGTTTAAGAACGGCAACGGATTTAGTCAGGGACATTTGCGTTGCCCCTGAACCCCACGCCTTACTTTTTGCAGTCGGTCAAAAAGTAAGCAAAAACCCTTGCCGCTGAAAGCATTCGCGAAAGATTTTTGAAGCAAATTCGGAACTCGCGGCAATAAAGACT
>JAISDI010000137.1 GCA_031264895.1 Endomicrobium sp.
TTTTATAATGCTTTATGCTGATAATAAGAACAAGGAAAACGTGTTTCTTGTTCTTTTATTTTTGGGATTGTGGGTTTCTTTTCTTGTGCTTATCCGGTTTTTTACGGGCGTTGATATTGAGGAGCAGTCCGCTTTTTTGAATATCAATATTGTTTCGGGTTTTTTGCTTCTTGTTTATCCGCTTGCTTTGGGTTTTGTCGAAAAAAATAAGTATCCGGCTTTTTTTCTGTTTGCCGCGCTGGTAATTGTTTTTTCCATAATGATTACGCAATCAAGAGCGGCAATTGTTCTTTCTTATGCAGTAACCGCATTTTATTTTATGAGACTTGGAAAAAATAAAAATTTCCGTATTTTTTTTATAATTGTTTCAACTGCCGCAGCTGTCGGGATAGTTTACGCTTTTTATATGAAAACAGGGTGGAACAGTTTTTCAGAAAGGTTTGTATGGTGGAAAACTGCTTGGCTTATGTTTAAGGATAATCCGGTTTTTGGCGCGGGATTTGGCAATTACGGAGCGTTGTTTTTGTATTACAGGCCCGAATACGTTTTAAACACTTTATTTGCGCACAATATATTTTTGCAGATCCTTGCTGAAACCGGCATTGTCGGAATAATTTCTTTTGCGGCGGCTTTTTATTTTATGGCAAAAAATGCGCTGCAATCATTTAAAAATAAAAGCGCAGACAGCATTTATATGAAATCCGCAGCCGTTGGCATTATAATTTTTCTTATTTTTAATATTACGGAGTACAGCTTTTATATTCCCGTGTGTTTGACGACATTTTTTGTTCTTTGCGGTTTTTTGTGTCGCATAGAGATTGAAAAAAGAAAAAGCAGGTTTACATTTTGGATTATTATTATTGCCGTTTTGGTTTCCGTTTATACGGCTGTTTTGCCCGTCATAGCTGAACAATACTATAAAATCGGGAAAAAGTCCGCCGCCGCTAAAAATTATGAAAATGCTAAGGAACAATATTTAAAAGCCGTAAAATATGACGCTAAAAATCCCGAATATCTTCATCAGGCGGCAGATTGCAGTTTCAAGCTTTATGTTTTAAGCTTTCAAACGGAAAAATCTTATCTGGAAGAAACTATTGATCTTGAATTGCATTCTGAAAAATTTTATGTTCATTCGGCTCAGATAAAATCGGGGATAGCAAACCTTTACAGCTTAAAAGGAGATTTACAAAATGCCGAAAAATATACCGAAGCGGCGCGCAAGTTTGACAAGTTCAATCCCAACTACGGAAATATGCAATGAAAAAAATAATAGTTTGCTTATTAACGGCGTTTATGTTTAACGCAAATTTATTTGCTCAGGTTCCAAAAAGCGCGCGGTCTGAAAAGGCAGTTAAAAAAGTTACGCCCGCGCTGGAAAAAGAGTTTAGCAATAAAAAATTAAAACTCGGTGAAAATATTTTTATAAGAATATTTAAAGAAGAATATATTTTGGAAGTTTGGGTCAAAGACGGCGGAAAGTATTCACTTTTTAAAGAATATCCGATAGCTTATTATTCCGGAGGGCTTGGAACTAAAACAAAGACCGGCGACCAAAAAAGTCCCGAAGGGTTTTATACAATTTATCCTAAAAGTCTAAATCCGGCAAGTTCTTATCATCTGTCGTTTAATATAGGATACCCTAATGCTTATGAAAGGTACCGCGGATATACCGGCGCATACATAATGGTTCACGGGAGCAATGTTTCAATAGGCTGTTATGCCATGAGCGACTCGCGAATAGAAGAAATATATGCGATAGTTCAAAAAGCTTTTGAAGGCGGACAGAAAGAAATATACGTCCACATATTTCCTTTTAAAATGACGCCCGAAAATTTTGAGAGACACAAAAAAAGTAAAAATATCGCTTTTTGGAAAGAGCTTGCCGAAGGTTATGAATATTTTGAAAAAACCGGACTGCCTCCGGCAATTATTGTCAACAATAAAGGGCAGTATACGGTAAAAGGAAACTGAAATGCAAATTTTAAGCGCGATTAAAAAATATAAAACGCAGCTTTTCTTTTTTTGCTTATTTGCGGTTATTGCGGCGCTATATTCGCAAAGCTTAAAATACGATTACACTTATATTGACGATGACGTTCTTGTTCTTCACAATTACGATTTTATTTCTGATTATAAAAATATTCCTAAATTTTTTCTTAAGTCCGCATTTTATTCCGGCAGCGGTTCTTTTTACAGGCCGGTTTTAACATTATCTTTTGCAATAGACGCGATGATTGCCGGCAAAAATCCTTTCATGTATCATCTTTCCGGAATTTTACTGCATATTGCGTCGGTTTTTCTGCTTTTTATTTTTTTGAGAAAACTTGAATTTAATGAAACGCTTTCTTTTCTTTTTACAATGCTTTTTGCTCTGCATCCGGCGTTTGCGCACGCGGTCGCGTGGATTCCCGGAAGAAACGATTTACTGCTTTCCGTTTTTACGCTGCTTTCGCTGATTTTTTTGTTTGATTATTATAAAAACGAAAAAAAAGATATTTTGAAAATGGTTTTGTCGATTTTTTTATTTGCTATTGCCGTATTTACAAAAGAAAGCGCCGTTGTTATGATTGCCGTTATGCCGGCGTTTATGTTTTTGTTTTGTAAAAACGTTTCAAAAAAAGATTACATTACGGTTTTTATCTCAGCATTTTTGATTTGTTGCGTTTATATGGCGTTGAGGTCTTTTGTTTTGACCGGCGGCATGATGCACGGCGCGGCTTTCAGTATTGTCAAAGCGCTGAAATCTTTTTTAATTTACTGCGAATATATGATAACGCCGCACCGCATATATTTGTTTCCGGAAAAAATTGATTTGAACTTTTTTACGTTTTTTGGCTGCCTGATATTTTTTGCGCCGCTTGCCGCGTCTTTATTTTTCAATATCGGAAGAAAAAGAATAGTTTTATTCGGCGCATTCTGGTTTCTGGCTTTTTTGGTTCCTTCTTTTATGGCTTCAAATTATGTAATTTCGCTTTTGCCTCACAGGCTTTATGCCGCGTCCGCCGGATTTATAATTATGTTTATTGAGTTTTTCAGTTCCGCCGCGCAAAAAATCAAGCCGGCCAAAAAATATATTATTTTTATGCTTGCCGTCATAACGGTTTTATTTGCTTTTGCGTCTTATGCACAAGTTAAAAAGTTTCAAAATAAATATGTTTATCTCTCGTATGCTTTAAACGAACAGCCTCAATCGCAAATATTAAGACTGCTGATGGCGCAGTATTATGCGGACAACGGAAAATATGAAGAGGCAAAACGCGAAATTTTCGGAATAAAAAGCAATGACGGAACTTACAGCGTTCAGTACTATGAAATATTGGGTTATGTTTATTCGCTTGAGGGCAGCTATGAAAGAGCGACAGAAATATTTGATAAACTTCTTGAAATGTTTCCCGGCCACGAGTCTTCTTTAAACAATTTAAGTCAGATATATTTTTTGAAAGGCGAATACGACAAGGCTTTGGTATATTCCGAAATGCTTATTGCAATACGTCCGGAACATTCGGCTTATAGAAAACAATATGCCAAAATTAGGGCTAAAATTGAAAAGGACTAAAGAAGTAATTATAAAAAAAAGCATTTTTAATATAAAATATTCATACCCTTTTCTTGACAAATTTTTTGTAATTCGCTAAAATCCATTGAAAAATAAATCTGTTTTAATTACAGGAGCAATAATATGGCGCACAAAATTACGTTGATACCGGGTGACGGAACCGGCCCGGAAATTACTGAAGTTGCGGCAAAAGTGGTTGAAGCTACAGGAGTTAAGATTGATTGGGAAATAGCTCATGCGGGCATTGACATAATGGAAAAAGAAGGAACTCCGCTTCCACAGAGTACTTTGGATTCTATAGCGAAAAATAAAGTTGCTTTAAAAGGCCCTATCACAACGCCTATCGGTACGGGTTTTCGTTCGGTAAACGTTGCCATAAGAAAAGAGCTTGACCTTTATTCATGCCTCAGACCTTGCAAAACTTATGCAGGCGTAAAATCAAAATACAATAATATAGATTTGGTAGTCGTAAGAGAAAATACGGAAGATTTATACGCGGGCGTTGAATATCCCGAAGACAGCGAAGAATCAAAAAAAATAATAGAAATATCGAAAAATAAAATAAGAGAACATTCGGCTATTTCAATAAAGCCTATTTCGGAATTCGGAACGGAAAGAATAATTAGGTTTGCTTTTGATTATGCCGTAAAGCACAGCAGAAGAAAAGTGACCGCAGTTGCAAAAGCCAATATCATGAAATGCACCGACGGTCTTTTTTTTAGGACGGCGCAAAAAGTCGCAAAAGAGTACGAAGGAAAAATAGAGTATGAAGAAAGATTGATAGACAATATGTGCATGCAGCTTGTGCAGAAACCCGAACTTTATGACGTTATAGCTCTGCCGAATCTTTACGGAGACATTTTGTCCGATCTTTGCGCGGGGCTTGTCGGCGGGCTTGGCGTTGCTCCGGGCGCAAATTTTGGCAATGACATAGCGGTTTTTGAAGCTGTTCACGGGTCTGCTCCTAAATATAAAGGACAGAACAAAGTAAATCCTACAGCCGTAATTTTGTCCGCAAAACTTATGCTTGAACACATAGGCGAAGGCGGCGCGGCTTTCAGGCTTGAAAAAGCCGTCTCTTCGGTTATCGCGGAGAAAAAGCGCGTAACTTACGACTTGGGCGGAGTCGCCGGTACAAGAGAAATGGGACAGGCAATAATAGAAAAATTAAAGCAGTAGGGTTTTTAGAGAGGCCCTATAAAAGATGGAAAAAACATGCGTAATCATAAAACCGGACGGCGTATGCAAAAAAGTTTCCGGAGAAATAATAAGTAAGCTTTATTCGCAAGGGCTGAAACTTATCGCTTTAAAGATGATTGTTCCGTCGCGCAAAACTATGGAAGAATTTTACGGCGTTCATAAAGATAAAGATTTTTTTAAGCCTTTGATTGATTTTATTTGTTCTGCGCCGCTTATAGCTATGGTTTGGGAAGACGAAAACGCCGTTGCTAAAGTAAGGAGCATAGCAGGCGCGACAAATCCGAAAGAAGCTTCCGCAGAAACTCTTCGCAGGATTTTTGGTACAAATAACAGAAAAAATGCGGTTCACGCTTCGGACAGCGCTGAAAATGCGCTAAAAGAAATATCGATTTTGTTTAAGTCGGAAGAAATCGCGCAATATGATTATAGCGATTGGGAAAAATTTAATTAGGGCGTGTGAACACACCCTAAAAGGAAATTCAGATGAAAGTTCTTGTGGTAAACTGCGGTTCGTCTTCCGTAAAATACACTTTGTTTGAAATGGACAGCGAAAAAAAGATAGCGTGGGGGATAGTCGAGTGTATAGGTCTGCCCGAAGCGTACTATAAAAGGCAGACTTCCGGAAGCGACGAACAGAAAGATTCCGTAAAAGTTACAAATCATATGGAAGCCGCCGAACTCATCATAAAAAATTTAATGGCTCCGGAAACGGGCAGCATAAAAAATATAGATGAAATTTCTGTTATCGGACACAGAATAGTGCATGGCGGAGACAAATTTTCAAAATCCGTTCTTGTTACGGAAGAAGTGAAAGACGGTTTAAAAGAATGTTTTTCAATAGCGCCGCTTCATACGCCCGGACATTACGAAGGCATTCTTGCTGTTGAAAAAATGCTTTCGGGAATTCCTTCGGTTTTGGTTTTCGATACGGCATTTCATCAGACAATTCCGGATTATGCGTACATGTACGCGCTTCCTTACGATTTATACGAAAAAGATCATATAAGAAAATACGGTTTTCACGGCACTTCTCATAATTATGTTTCGCAAAGAGCGGCTGCAATGCTCGGCAAGCCTATAGAACAAACAAAGATTATCACGTGCCATCTGGGCAACGGAAGCAGTCTTGCAGCCGTTGAATACGGGAAAGTCATTGATACTTCAATGGGTTTTACTCCGCTGCAGGGAGTGGTTATGGGTTCAAGGTGCGGAGACATAGATCCGGCGGTCATTCCATATCTTATTAATATGAATAAAGATTATGCAGACCCCGAAGCTCTTAACGTGTTAATGAATAAAAAAAGCGGTTTGCTTGGAATATCCGGTCTTTCCGGAGACATGAGAACTATAGTTAAAGCCGTTGCCGCCGGCAATAAAAAAGCGAAACTTGCTTTTGAAATGCTTTGTTACAGCGTAAAAAAATATATAAGCGCGTATTTCGGCATTTTAAACGGCGCGGACGCTTTGGTGTTTACAGCAGGCATAGGCGAAAATTCTCCGTCGGTAAGGGAACAAATATGTAAAAATCTTTCAGCCGTCGGAATTGAAATGGACGTTGACAAAAACAATGAGCCTTCAAGCAGCGAAAGATTTGTTTCAACCGAAAGCTCAAAAGTTAAAATTATGATAATACCCACAAACGAAGAATTGATGATAGCGCGCGAATCTAAAAGGGTATTGACAAACGGATAAGCACAATTTATAATCTAATGTCTGTATTTACGGACAGGTCTTAATTTATGAAGCGGTTAATTTTTAATACTTCGGATTTTATAAAATCCGATGCTGTTGAGAGAAGAGTAGAGAAATTTGAAGGCGATATAGGTTATTCTTCAAATATTGCTGTCAATCTCAAAGTAATCAAAATATCGGACGATAAAGTATACGTCAGCGGCGCTGTCGAAGGGTATATTGAAATGGAATGCGCCCGCTGTCTTTCTATTTATCGACATCCGGTAGAACTTTATATTGAAACCGATATGGATTTTCTAAACGGCGAAGTCGATATGGCGGAAGAAATACGCCAGCGGCTTATCCTTGAGATACCGTCAAAACCGCTTTGCGATCAGGATTGTCTTGGCATTTGTCCGGAATGCGGTAAACACAATAAAGAAAAAGACAGGTGTTCGTGCCAAAGCAGGCAGAGCGAAGATTTTTCAAGATACAGATGGGAAAGTTTGTTCGGTAAAAATAAAAAGTAAGCAAATTAGAGAAACCCAAATAATAACGGAGGAAGTAAAAATGCCAAATCCAAAAAGAAAACACACACCTCACCGCAGAGATTGCAGAAGATCGGCGAATTCTAAACTGGACGCGCCCAATTCAAGCAAGTGTCCCAACTGCGGCGCTCCAAAAATGCCGCATAAAGTATGTTTAGCCTGCGGATTTTACAACGGTAAACTTATAGTCCCGAAAAAAGTTAAAAAATCTGCCGCAAAAACACAAGAACAAGAGGCCTCCAAATAATGATAATTGCGCTTGATGCAATGGGCGGAGATTTCGCGCCGGGTTCTACGGTAGAAGGAGCGCTCCTTGCCGCAAAAGAGTCCGAACATAAAATACTGCTTGTCGGGCCGGAAAAATTAATAGCTGAAGAGCTGTTAAAACATCAGAATAAATTTAACCTGACTTCTCTGGACATTGAAATTGTCAATGCCACCGAAGTTATAGGGATGGACGAACATCCGGCAAAGGCCGTCAGACAGAAAAAAGATTCTTCTCTGTCGGTATGCGCAAAACTTGTCGCCGCTAAAAAAGCCGATGCCTGCGTTTCTTTGGGAAATTCAGGGGCGGCAATGGCTGCCGCGCTTTTTTATTTAAAAAGAATAGAAGGCGTGCTAAGGCCTGCAATATCGACTACTTTTCCGACCATTGACGGTTACTGCATAATTGCCGACGCCGGAGCCAACGCAGACTGCAAACCGGAAAATCTGCTTCAATTCGGCATAATGGCAGACCTGTTTTGTAAAAAAGTTATCGGAATAGAAAACCCAAAAATCGGGCTTGTATCAATAGGCGAAGAACCTACAAAAGGCAATGAACTTTCTCTTGCGGCTTTTGGCATGCTCAAGAAAGCCGACTTAAATTTTATAGGAAATATCGAAGGCCGCGATATTCCTAAAGGAATAGCCGACGTGGTAATATGCGACGGTTATACCGGAAACGTAATTTTAAAATTCGGAGAAGGACTTGCCGAGATGATGTTAAAACTCGTAAAAAAAGGTTTTAAAAAACATCCGATAGCATGGGCTTCTCTTCCTTTTTTATGGACGGCTCTAAGAGATTTACGCAAAAAAGTCGATTACAGCGAGTCCGGCGGGGCTCCTTTGCTTGGAGTCGGCGGAGTCTGCATAATCGGACACGGAAGTTCAAACGGTAAAGCGGTTAAAAATGCTATTCTTGCAGGAGCGCGCGCCGCCGAACACGATTTGACGAATGAAATTAAAGACGCAATTGCAAAATACGAAGTCAAAATAAATAAGGTTTTGAACGGTTAAACAAAATGAATAAAAAAACGGGCGTAAAAATTTCAGGCACGGGTTCGTATTTCCCGAAAAAAGTTCTCACAAATGCCGATCTTGAGAAAATGGTCGACACTTCGGACGAATGGATTACGACAAGAACCGGAATTCAGGCAAGATGTATAGCGCAGCAAAATGAAACTACCTCTGATCTTGCTTATCACGCCTCGGTTGAAGCGATAAAAGCGGCGGGTATAAGCGCCGAACAGATTGATTTGATTCTTGTTGCCACAATCACTCCGGACATGTTTTTTCCGTCAACGGCGTGTATTCTTCAGACAAAGCTCGGTTTAAAAGACGCGCCTGCCTTTGATTTATTGGCGGCATGCAGCGGCTTTATATACGGCTTGTCGGCGGCAAAAGGTTATATAGAGTCCGGCGTATATAAAAACGTTTTGCTTGTGGGCGCGGAAACGCTTTCAAAAATTACGGATTGGACGGACAGAAACACGTGTGTTTTGTTCGGAGACGGCGCCGGAGCAATGGTTTTAAGCGCGTCGGAAGAAAATGACGATATATTATCTTTTTATTTGGGCGCGGACGGTTCATACGCAGATCTTCTCTATTTGCCGGGCGGCGGTTCCGCTCATCCCGCTACAGTAGATACAGTAAACGAAAAACTTCACACAATGAAAATGTTCGGAAAAGAAGTTTTCAAAGTTGCCGTTCCGAAAATGGCTTTAGCCGCGCAAAAATCTTTGGAACTTGCCGGCAAAACTCCGGAAGATATAAAGCTTTTTATACCTCATCAGGCAAATATGAGAATTATACAAGCCGTAGCAAAAAAACTTAATATTTCAATGGAAAGGGTCTTTGTAAATATTCATAAAACCGGAAATATTTCTTCAGCCACGACAATAACGGCTCTTGACGAAGCCATAAAAATGGGAAAACTTGGAAAAGGCGATTTAGTGGAGCTGGTAGCATTCGGCGGCGGTTTCACATGGGGATCCGCTCTTATAAGAATATAATTAATACTGAGTAATTAGTAGTGAAGGAGCGCTTTTCAGCGCAGATAAAAGGTTTGCTTACGCAAACGAAACCCTGCGCCTGCATCTATCTAGTCGTTGTTTCTTGTAGCTAGTCGTCAAAATTCCCCTTCTGTGAAGGGGTGGACTGCGCAGCAGGACGGGGTAGTCTTTGTTGCCGTTGGCTGTTTGTTGTTCATGGTCTGCCGTTAAGAACGGCAACGGCTTTAGTCAGGGGTCTTTGCGGTACCCCTGAACCCCACGCCTTACTTTTTGCAGTCGGTCAAAAAGTAAGCAAAAACCCTTGCCGCTGAAAGCATTCGCGAAAGATTT
>JAISDI010000203.1 GCA_031264895.1 Endomicrobium sp.
GGCATGATAATTAATTTTGTAACGGCAAAATTGATCGTTTTTAGGAGAAAATACGCAAATCAATAAACAAAATAAAACATAGGCGCTGTTTCAAAACCGGAGTTTTGAAACAATAGGGTTGTTCGAAAACTTCAGTTTCCGCAAGCCAAACTGTGTTTGACCGAATTGCACTTAAAAACTACAAAATGCGCGGTATTTTGCGAGACTTGTAAACTAAGCGAGTTATTGAACAAGTCCAACGTTGACGAACTCAGCGTAACTTAAATAATTTGGAGTAAAAATGAAAAAAATTATACTTATCGTTCTTTCCTTAACCTGTTTTTTTGCGGGGATTGTTTCTTTTGGGTTTCTGACGATGCGGAATCGTGATATTTTGGGTGAGTATTATGCCAAAAGCTCTGTAAATGTTGAAATAAACAAGCAATATGCCCGGAATATCGCCATAGCGGTCGAGACTTCGCCGAACCCGTGTTCTTACTGGATGTCTCCAACAAGCGCCGGGGATAATAACACACAAAATGTGATAATGTCTGTAAAAATTCCGCTTAAAAGACCGTACTGGAATCCGGCAATACAAATTCCAGAGGAATACGCGGATCAAGCTCTGGATAATATAGACAACATAGCAATGTTTGTCGGGAATAAAGTGTTTTATTTTTCACGTGAAGAAGCGCGTAACTTCAACCGCCAAAATAATAATGGTTATACCCTGTTTTATCTGCCCGGCGTGTTTTACGAAAAATCTTTTGTTTTTAAAAACTGGGTTAATTATTACGGCGATATTAATCTGGGGGTCAAAGCGCTGACTTCCTTTTTCCTGTACCCCGCGCGCTTTGCTTTTTCGTGGTTTTTTCTGATTCTGCTGCTGCTGCTGAATAAAAAAAGTATCGCCAAATTTTATTCGCGAGCCCTACAAAATAATAAGTTGCTGCCGGGCATTATTTTAGGGTTAATTATTATCGCGGGTTTTGTTCTACGGTGGAACGGATATACCAGACATTCAGGTTGGACAGATGAAATATATTCAGCGGTCAGCGCCGGTAATCCCAATCTGTCTTTTATAAATACTTTTGACGATTCCGGAAACCCTCCTTTTTATTTTATAGCGCTTAGGTATTGGTTTAAAATATTCGGCTGGACAGAAAATGCGGGAACCATGTTTTCCGTTGTGCTTGGAACCGGCGCAATAGTTGTCTTGTATTTACTGGTGAAACAGTTTATAGGAAAGAAAGCGGCTCTTTGCGCCGCTTTTTTTACCGCGGTCAGCGGCTTCGCAATAGGATATTCCCAGGAAATGCGCGTGTATATTTTAAAAATGTTTCTGGTACCGCTCGTTGCGCTTTCTTTTTTGAATCTTTTGAAAAATATGTCCGTAAAAAACGCGATTTTATACCTGCTTCCTTCCTTGTGCATCGTAAACAGCCATTACTACGGCATCCTTTTTATTATGGCAAATTATTTGTTTTATATATTTTTTTCGATATACCGCCGCGCGTGGAACGGAAAAAAATTCGCGGCTTTTACCGTTGTAAATGTTATTATCGCGGTGAGTTTTTTACCTTTCTTTCTGTACATGCTGTTATACAGGCAGTATAATTTTACGCGGGAGTTTGTGCCAACTATAGGACATAGTTTTCTGTTTGGCGTGATTATCGTTTTTGCGGTATCCGCTATTGTATTCAAAAAGACAATTATAAATAAAATCAAAGACGCGGGGACGCAAAAACCGGAGCAGCTTTTGTTTACCGTATACTGCCTTATTATTCCCGCTTTTATTTTCACTTTGTCTTATGTCATTTCTTTTTTTAAACCGATGATTACATTCCGTTATTTATGGCCTATTAACGCGCCGTTCTTTTTTGCGTTAGCCGGTATACTCGTTGTTTTTGTTTCTTCATATAAAAATAATAAAAAGTTGAAACTTGCCGCCCCTGCTCTTATTTATATGTTTGCCGTAGGTCTTAATGGTATAATTCCCGATATTCCCAGCGGAGGGACAGAGGGGTATAAAGAGGCGCGCTCATATATTGCCGCGGACGCCGCCGCTCACCCGAATCTTAAATCCGTGATGCTCGAAGATACCCGGCAAAATGCGGCTTATTACGGTTTTGAAGCATTGCCTGCCTATTCCGATAATGAGCGTTACGATGTCTTGTACGTATTGAACAATATATTTCATATGCATGAAATAGAAATGTATGAAAATATGCGTAGAAAAAATATAGGTGCCGATGATTTGTTAAAAGTATATTTTGATTACGATTATCCGAGGGCGGACGGCGGGATGGTATTCAAAAAATATAACAGGGATAAGGAATTATGACCTGTAAACGGCTAGCGCTCATTTATACCGGACTCTTTACGCGCTGCCGAAATCACATTGGACTTGTCAGGACTTTAGTCCTGACAAATCTCGCAAAATGCATAGCATTTTGCGGTTTTTAAGCGGAATTTGGCCAAGCCATGCTTGGCTTGCGGAAACTGAAGTTTCCGAACAAGTCTATTCTAAATACAATCGGCGTAACCAAGCAAAAGATTGCCTTTTGGCGGCAGCGGCAGTTTTATTGTAAAACAAGTGCCTTCGCCTGCTTTCGATTTTACCGCTATTTCGCCTGAATGTTCGCGTACGATTTTAAACACCAGCGTTAAACCAAGCCCCGAACCTTTTATTTTTGTTGTAAAATAAGGCT
>JAISDI010000282.1 GCA_031264895.1 Endomicrobium sp.
ACAATAATATTTATGATGGGGTAAAAGCCAGGGAAACGCTGTTTCTATATGAAGTTGTAAATAGACTAAAAAATGACAGGAAAATAATCAGAGAAGCGTTTGGCAGAAAAACTGACGTAAGAGTCAGCGCGGAATCGGTAATTTTCAAATATATGACTGAAAAAGAAAAAAAGATCGTGTCGGCAAAAGCGGTTAAAGAGGCATTGTTCGAAGAAGTAACATTTCTTATCGGAAGCTCCCTTTTGACTAAGGATTCTACGAGAGACGGTGCAATAGAATTTTTAAACAAAAAGTTTTTCAGGTTTTTTGGAATGAATCCGGAGCGTGCGGAAAGAATAGTGGATTCAAAAATCGGAAGAACGATACTGATCGCGGCAGTAGCGCCTTTTGCTGAATTAAGTGAGTTGATGGGAATATTTGACGCTTCTGAAGCGGCAGATGAAGCTGAGAAACAAAAAGGGCTGAAGGATGAAGGAGCTAGAGATAGAAGAAGATTTGCGAATGAGCTATTGACGAATTTTCTTGATGGTCATAAAGGTTATCGCGCCGGTTACGAAAGCGATCCTATGATAGGGATCAATGAAAAACAAAAAAAATATTGGACAGGCGCTAAAAAAATAATTAAGGCTTCGGCATCGGCATATAATGTGGTATTGAAACTTACGAGAGTAAGGGCAATAGCAAGATTAGCGGCAAAAATTGCAAATGTCATATCGCATTCTGCTGTGAATTTAAGTCAGCCGGACACGGCGTTGACGCAAGACAGAGCTGAAGCAACAATTGAGAAAATAATAGAAAAATTTCAACAATACGGCGTAACAGTAATTCCGGAGACGACTGAATATACTAATTCTGCAAAAATTTATTTTAATGAGTTTTTTAATAATATACGTTTTATGCGTTCACAAGAAAACATTGACCGTTTTCTTAAGGCATTTGTAGAAGTTCTGAGAACGGAAAAGAAATTAGATGTGGATATTAGGTCTGTTTTTGATTTCACGGCAGATACTGTAAAAGGCGATGCTATTCTTGAATTTTCGGCAAGAGGGATAATTTTACATATTAATCCGGTCGTGCAGAATAAGGCTTTCTATGAAGAAAAAATGGCGTTAGTTTTAGATATATTTGAAAGGGCGTTAAAAAATACTTATTTCGACAGTCTTCCTGATGAAGTAATAGAAAAAAATGAAGAGTCTGGGATAAAAGAAGCAGAGGCAGAGTCGCCTATAAGAGATGTTGAGACAGCTAAGAAATTCTTAGAAAATGAAATCTCCAGTCCAAAAAGTATATTTGAAAAATATAATCCTGACGGCAGTAATATAGAACTGACTGACGCGGAAGCAGACGAAATAGAGCAAATAGTGGTAATCGCTAAGGAAAACGTAAGGGCGGATCGGACTCCGACTACAATTTTTTTGACGCTGCAAAGAAGAGGTTTTATTGTTAAAGGTGCTTTTTCGGGACAGTGGACGTCTCAAAAAACAAAAAATGAGTTCGCTGCAAAATATTTCAATAATATTTATTACGGGATAAAAGCTAGGGAAATACTTCTGAAATATGAATCTGTATTGAATAGTGAAGACGTCGTAAGCGCAGGCGCTATGGCTGCCTTAAGCGATTCTCTGGCAAGGTATGTCGCATTATTGAAAGCGGCTTTAAGGAATTTTATCATCGGAAAATCTACTGTCGATATTAAAGCTCCCGAGCTGAAAGGCAAATCTGCTACCATAGTTACGGCGGAATATACTCCTGATATAATGAGCAGAGCCAGAACTCTTGCCGCGCAAGGCATAGATGTAAATATTATTATGCCTTATGACATTGAACTGCCGGAGGAAATAGGCGCGGCGACGCAGTATATGAGTTATGTCTATTCCGATGAAAGAAGCAGCGCCGCCGTATGGCAATATTGCGAAAAAGATTCTTCTTTTGGAAAAAATATAAATATATATATGTATGATCAGACAGATATGCCGGCCGGCCGGAGAGCCGAAGCCGGCATTGATCCCAATATTGTCTATGCCCAAAAAACGCTGGAATGGCTTAAAGAACAATCATTGAAGCGCGGAGAATATAATTTCGGCATAATAGACATACATCCCAACACGGGGATAAATTATGAACTTGCCCAAAACATGTTTCCGGATTCTGTGATCGTGCATTCCGTATCTAAAACAAGTTCGTCTATGGAAACTTTGGAAAGCAGCAAGCCCGGCTATATGCCCTATTATGAGGGACAAGAAGAATCATTGATCATTACAGCCGGCGAGCAGCTTAGGAACAGAAATAAAAATTCTTACATGAAAACAAGCCCGATTTTTTCGACTACAATAGATATTTCGAAAATGCCTTTGACCGATTTTAATTCGGACGCGGAGCTATCCGAATTAAAATCTTACGGGTTTGACACGATGGTCATAAAACTTGACGAGACAAATACCGTTTCCGATATTGAAACTTTGCGTAATGTTCTTACAAGAGCGCACAAGAAGAATATAAAAGTTGTTATAGAATACGCTTTTGCGGATTATGCGGCTTTTGAAAGCTGGACTGCTTCTTTGGGTTCGCAGCTTGCGTCTTTCAGAGCTTCGACAAACATAGTGCAGGGAGCCAAAGAATTTGTTGACGGCATAAGGCTGGATTTGTCGCAGATGTCAGATGCGGATGCCAAGAAAGCTTCGGAAAAGTTTTTGGCCGTCAGAAGAATAATCAGCGCTGAGTCTGCGGATGCGGTTTTCGGCGTTAAAAGCTCTTATTATGACGAGGCGCTTTATCAGGCGGCAAAAATAAGACCGGTAAGAACAATATCGCATGAAAATAAGGACGCTTTAAACATGGCAGGCAATGCGTGGGTGGAATTCAGCGTAGGAAAAGAATCATACGACCAACAGTCTCTTGACTATGATATTACGTCGCAGGACATTGAAAAAGTGGTTACTGCAAAAACTACGGATATAGTAGGAATAGATTATGATATAATCAAAGCTTTAAAAAAATCGGAAGACATCCCTTTTAGCGCTCTTAATATGCTCAGAAACGTATTTTTACAAAGAGTTGCGGCTTTCAGAAATACTCCGGAGGGAACATTCAATTCCGCAAGAGCTTTGGCAGTAAGGCAGAACGTTTTTGTTTCAAGAAGCGACGAAGCGGTATTGTATAGAAGTCTGGCAGAACTTCGCGCCGGAAAAAATGTAAGCGCTGCCGCAGACGCAATAGCTTCGATCCTTACCGGATCCGCGCTTATGGCTGATCTTGCTCTTCAGCTTAAAAATGCGAATGAAGAGAACGCAGCTTTGATAATAAAAAATATTGAAGGTTACGTGCAGGGCGCTCTTGAAAATACGGAAATTACAAATTACGAAAAACAGTCCGGCAAGAAAATAAATTATGTGATAAAGACCAACAAAGATATGCTCGGACAAATGCTTGTAGAGGCTAAACTGGCGCTTTCCGCGCGGGGAATCGATGCGGCTATGAAAATAAATAAAGCTTCCGAAGACGTTCCTTACGGCATAGAACTAAATCCAAGAAGCGATGAGGAGTCATTGCGTATTCTTAGAAATGAAAACAATGAGCAGCTGGAAAAAGTTATTGACCTTTTAAACAGTTTGGACGCTGTGCCGGCAACTGAAGCTTTTGCGATAATACAGGAAGCTATAAATATCCTCAATTCGCTCGTAGAATCCGAAGCTCTTTCCGAAAACGCCAAACCAATAGCATTGTCCGAACTTCTTGCGCTGCTTGCGCTGAAAGCGGATTTTATGCCAGGCAATATTGTGGATACCACAAGCGAAGGAATGAGAAATATTGCGGCAAATACAAGAGCAGTATTGGCGGCAGCATAAACCAAACGCAGTTTTCATACACAAGTATGTTTCAAAAGGCGGCCGGCAACGGCCGCCTTTTTTGTGATTAAAGGTAGGCTTGTATATCTTTTCATATTTTGTTTATTGATCGTTTTAACAATTGATATTTACTACATTAAAACATATTGAAAATTCAATAAAATTGTGTTATAAATAAATCCTATTATGAACGGAATTAAAATACCCAAACAGTTTGCCGGTATTATTGATAAAATTTCCGATACCGCAGGGGAAAGCAACTTTGAAGCTTATGCGGTCGGCGGGTTTGTGCGCGATCTTTTTTTAGACAGACAGCCTAAAGATTTGGATATTATGGTCGAAGATAAAAAAAATGCTGATAATGATTTTGCCGGTATAGAATTTTCTAAACTTCTTGCGAAAAAATATGATTTGAGAGAACCTGTGATTTTTGAAAGGTTTGGTACGGCAAAGTTGTTTATCGACGATGAAGAAGTCGAATTCATAATGCCGAGAAAAGAATATTACGACGATAATTCGAGAAATCCCGATACGGAAATAGGGTCTTTGCAGCAGGACGCATTGAGAAGAGATTTTACCGTAAACGCGCTTTTTTTGCGTTTGAGCGATATGGAACTTCTGGATTTGACCGCGAACGGAATTGCGGATATAAAAAAAAAGATAATAAGAGTTACAGATCTGCAAAATGCGGAAATAATTTTTGCTCAGGATCCGCTAAGAATTTTAAGAGCCATACGCCAAAAATTACAGCTTGGCTTTGACATAGAAGAGATCACTTTCGAAGCTATGAAGAATTCTTCTTCAAGAATAAGCATAGTTGCCCCAGAGAGAATAAGAGACGAAATAAATAAAATACTTGTTGAAAACGATCCTTCTTCGGCGTTTCGCATAATGAAAGAAACCGGACTGCTGGCGGAGATATTTCCAGAAATAGAAAGGCTTGACGGGTTAAAGCAGCCGTCTAAATATCATGATAATCACGTCTTAGATCATACTTATAAAGTGTTGGACAGGACAAATACTGATTTGATTTTAAGGATGTCGGCATTACTGCACGATACCGGCAAATTCTGTGCTTTCAAACAAGAGGGTGAAAAAATAAGTTTTCACGGACATGAAAGTTACAGCGCGGAAATTGCCGATAAAATTCTTAAAAGGCTGCATTATCCCAAAGAATTTTCTGCAAAAGTAGTAAATGTGATAAAAAATCATATGTACCCGAAACATTATTCTCCGCAATGGAAAGACGGAGCCATAAGGCGTTTTGCCGGCGCGTGCGGCGATGATATCGATTATGTTCTTGAACTGTCGCTGGCGGATTACGGCAAAGAAAGACCCGACGGTAAAATTTTTGAGTTGATCGAAAGGATAAATATTTTAAAAAAGAAGAATCTTCTATATCCGCAAGACGAGCTTTTGAGCGGCGCGGAACTGATGCAATACTTCGGTTTGACTGGCGGGGAATGGATAAAAAAAGCAAAAGAACGCATATTGTCGGCGCGGCTTGACGATCCGAAGATCACGAAAGACGAAGCTCTTTTTATTGTGAAAGAAATGTTAAAAAAATCGTCTCAATAAACATTATTTGATATAATTTGTAAGTACTATTTTATATTTGGAGTAAAAAATGCAAGAAGAACAAAAACCGCAGCCGCAAAACACTGAGCAGCCTCCGGATTTGTTGCAGGATGAAGAAAATATAGAAATCAAGGAGAATATAGACAAAGTTTACGACATCGAAGGGCTGCTCGCCGGAGCCGGAGCAGGCCTTGTAGTCGGTATTATTATATCGTTTGACATCATTTTTGCGGCGCAGATAGGCATGTTTATAGGGCTTCTCATCGGGACAAGATTTAAAAAAGAAAAACAAAATACGGATAAAAATTAATATAAGGGTATCTCTAAAAACCCTACAAAAGTTAAAACTAAAAGGTTCGTCATGCTGAATTTATTTCAGCATCTCGTCGTGAAACAAATTAACGGCAGACCCTGGCAAACTTTGTTTGCATGGCGACGGCTAAAGGGGTTTTTAGAGATACCCATAAAGGAAAGTCATGACAATTAATTATTTGAAGCATGTAAAAACTTTTATAAACAAATTTATTGAGCACGTTGAACTCAATCCCGAAGAAATGAAAATTACTTATTTGGGGTCGAAAAAAGAAGAGTATGACAAACTTCAGGAGTTTTACCTTAACGCCGTAAAACAAAATCCTTCCGATGCTTCCGCTTACTACAACTTAGGTCAGATATATCACAAGAAAGGCAAATATAAAGACGCGGTAAAAGAGTTTTCGGTTTCGTTGGATCTGGATCCGAACTTTTCATTCGCGTATATTTCCAGAGGCGAATCTTATGCGGCTTTGGGAGAATACGACAACTCGATCGCGGATTTTAAGAAAGCCATAGAATTAAATCCTAAAAATACCACTTCTTACGGCGGTTTGGGGAATGTCTACAGACGTTTGGGAAATTATGCGGAATCGGTCAGATATTTCAATAAAGCGCTTGAGATAAGCAGCGGAAACGCTTCCGCATATTACGGAAGGGCGATGGCGTACAGATATATGGACGAAGTCGACAGCGCAATAGCGGACTTTTCAAAAGCTTTGGAACTAAATCCCAGCGACGATTATTCATATAACAACAGAGGCATAGCTTACAGACACAGAGAAGAACTGGATAAGGCGATATACGATTTCAACAAAGCTTTGGAAATTCAGCCGACAAGTTATTTTTCGTTTAATAACAGGGGAATAACGTATAGAAAAATGTTCAAAGAAGAATTGGCGGAAAAAGATTTTAATTCTGCCGCTTTAATTTCTCCAGATGACGCTTTCACGCATTATAATCTTTCAAACCTTTACAGATACCAGGGGCTTTATGATAAAGCCTTAAAAGAAATAGATAAAGCCGTCAATGCCGACAATTCTTTTGCACCGGCTTTTATGGCAAGAGCGCATATTTATTGCGAGCAGGAAAAATTTGACAAAGCGCTTGAAGATATAGAACACGCTATCGAACTCATGCCGGAACTTTATTTTCTTCATTGTTTTAAAGGATACATAAAAAGCAGTCTTTCGGATTTTAAGGGAGCCATTGAAAGTTATGATAAGTCGCTTGAGATAAGAAAAGACATTCCCGAAATCTATTACGCGCGCGCCGCCGCGGCTTTGTCAGATAAAAATTACGCGCAGGCTGAAGCGGATTTTACAAAGTCGATAGAAATGAAGTTTATTAATGCCGAAGAATATGCCGGGCGCGGGCAGTCGTATTTTATCATGCGCAATTATACTCTTGCAATTGACGATTTGACCGAAGTGATTGGAAAAAATTCTTCACTGTCGGAAGCCTATTACGTAAGAGGCAGCTCATATTTTGATATTGAAGAATACAAAAAAGCCTATGACGATTTTCTGGTATGCGTAGATCAAAATTACCGCGTTGCGGAATCTTTGTATTATGCCGCATCGTCAAGTTTTGAACTCGGAAATTATCAGGATTCGGTGAACTATTTTACGAAAGCAAAAGATGCCGGCTATCCGGCTTCGGAAATATATAAAAAACGCGCAAAAGCGTACATGAAGATAAACGATCAGAAAAACGTTTTTACAGATCTTCAGGAAGCCGTAAAATCTAACCCCGAAGACCCTGCGATTTTCAAGATGCTTGCGGAAAACATGTATAAACTTGAAAAATACCAAGACGCTTTAAATTACATAAATAAAACCATGCAAATTTCAAAAAGCGACGAGCAAGCCTATTTTATAAGAGCGCAGATAGAATTTAAATTAAATGATTTTATATCTGCGGCGGACGACGCCGGCTATGCGGCGGATCTAATGCCGGATTTTGCCGCGGCGATGGTTCTGAAAGCTGACGCAAACATGAGCAGAGGTGATTTTGCTCAGGCGGAAAAAGATTTTGGCGAAGCGCTGAGCATAGACCCTAACGATATAAATACGTATATGAAAAGAGCTTTGCTTTTTATCAAAACCGAGCAATACGAAAAAGCCCTTCCAGACATAGAAGAAACTTTGATTCTTGACGAAAAGAACGCATACGCCTATTTATATAAAGCTATCGTTTACAGAAATTTGGGCAGGTTTTCGGAATCTTTAAAAAACTATGATACCGCATTAAAGATATTTGTCGGCGCAGGCAATATCGTCTCCGATAAATCGATTTTTGAATATTCGGATTATTACAGCGGTCAAAATGCCAATCTTGCCGATCTTTATAAAGACATTGAAAATATAAACAATAAACTCAATAAAGTATACGAAAAAACCATAAGCGAACCGCCGGTCGTTTTGCCGCAGCCTGTCGTTGAAGAAAAGAAAGAAGAAAATATAAAAACGGACGAACCTGAAGTCAAACCGCAGCCCAAACCCGAAGATACCGGAAGGATCGAGCCGGAAGATGAAGAATCGAGAAAAATTCTCAGTTCGTTAAAAGCGAAATTGAACGATATCGACAATGCGATAAAAAAGCAGGACAGCGCCGCGATTTCGGCAATTTACCAAAAACTTAAAACTACATACGAAGAGCCTAAACCGCAAAAAGACGAACAAAAGTTTTCAAGCGACATGGAAGAAGAACTTAAAAAAGCCGAACAGGCAAAACTTGAAGCGGAAGAAAGGCTGCGCAAAATAAAAGAAGAAACGGAAATAAAGGCAAAAGAAGCCGAAAGATTAGAACATGAAGAAGCACAAAGACAAACAAAACTTGCCGAAGAAGCAAAGCAAAAAGCGGAAGCTGAAGAAAAAGTAAGAATAGAAAAAGAGCAAGAAGAAGCAAGAATAAAAGCCGAAGCTGAGGAAAAAGACCGTCTTGCAAAAGAAGAGGCAGAAAGACAGACAAAACTTGCCGAAGAAGCAAGACAAAAAGCGGAAGCTGAAGAAAAAGCAAGAATAGAAAAAGAACAGGAACAAGCAAAACTAAAAGCCGAAGCTGAGGAAAAAGACCGTCTTGCAAAAGAAGAGGCAGAAAGACAGGCAAAACTTGCCGAAGAAGCAAGGCAGAAAGCGGAAGCTGAAGAAAAAGCAAGAATAGAAAAAGAACAGGAAGAAGCAAGATCAAAAGCTGAAGCTGAAGAAAAAAACCGTCTTGCAAAAGAAGAAGCAGAAAGACAGGCAAAACTTGCCGAAGAAGCAAGACAGAAAGCAGAAGCGGAAGAAAAAGCAAGAATAGAAAAAGAGCAGGAAGAAGCAAGATCAAAAGCCGAAGCTGAGAAAAAAGAGCGACTTGCCAAAGAAGAGGCAGAAAGAAAAGCGAAAGAAGAAGCCGAAAGACAGGCAAAACTTGCCGAAGAAGCGAGACAGAAAGCCGAAGCTGAGAAAAAAGAACGTCTTGCAAAAGAAGAGGCGGAAAGAAAAGCCAAAGAAGAAGCAGAAAGACAGGCAAAGCTTGTCGAAGAAGCGAGACAGAAAGCAGCGGCAGAAGAAAAAGCAAGATTAGAGAAAGAACAAGCAAGAATAAAAGCCGAAGCTGAGGAAAAAGACCGTCTTGCAAAAGAACAAACGGAAAAAAGAGCCAAAGAAGAGGCTGAAAGGTTGCATGCCGAAGAAGAGAGAAAATTAAGAAAGGCCAGACAGGATGCAGAACTTCATGCTGCTCTTGAAGCCGAGAAAAAAGCCAGAGAAGAAGCCAAAAGACATGAGAAACTTGCCGAAGAGGAAAGACTGAAAGCAGAAGAAAAAGCAAAAAAAGAAAAGGAAGAATCAAAGTTAAGAGCAGAAACAGAAGAAAAAGAACGTCTTGCGAAAGAAGAGGCGGAAAGAAAAGCCAAAGAAGAAGCAGAAAAATTGGCTCGCGAACAAGCTACAAAACCGCCCGAAGCCCTGCCGGAAAATAAAACGCAGGAAGAAAAACAAGAGGAACCTAAATCAAAAGACTATTCCGTTATAACGACTTTCGGCGAAGCAATTGAAGCGATCAAAGCCGAGCCGGATAACTTTAACCATTATTTAAAGCGGGCTGTGCTGTACGAGCGTAAAAAAGATAATTTTAATGCTTTAAATGATTATAAGCAGGCCGAAAAACTTACCGGAGGAAAAGAACCTTCCGTTTTTATCTCCAGAGGAAACTTTTATTTTAATTCCAACCAAATGAAAGAAGCCGAAACTGACTTTACGAAGGCGCTGGAGTTTAATCCCGACGATTCGCATCTCTATTTGAAAAGAGCGCAAAGCAGACAGGCGCTCGGCAAAGAGGCTGAATTTATGCAGGATCTGGAAAAGGCCTTGGAGATCGACGCCGACAATCCGCAGGTATACGTAATGCGCGCCGAGCATAATGTTTACAAAAACGCTTTTCAAAAAGCTTTGGAAGACGTCAATAAAGTTCTTGAACTCAAGCCCGACAATGCGAGCGTGCATTATTTTAAAGGATTTATCAATTTTAATTTGAAAAATTATAAAGAATGTTATGAAAACATGGGCAAAGCTCTTGAGCTTAAGACCGAAGAAAAAGAAATTTATAAATATTTGGGAATATGCGCCTGTAAACTCGAAAAATTTAAAGAGGCGGCAGACTCTTTGTTTAAGGCTCTGGAATTCGGACTTCAGGATAAGGATGTTTATTTTTACAGAGCAACTGCGGAATTTAAACTTGGCAATTTCGATAAAAGCATTATCGACGTATCCAAAGCGATAGAATTAAATCAGAAAGATTTCTCATATTATTTGTTAAGAGCCAGAAATTACGATAAACAGGGCGTTTTTGATAAAGCTTTTAAAGATTACGAAAAAGCCTTAAAATTTAATTCGGCCGATACTGAACTGAAAATAGAAAAAGTCCGGTTTCTCGTGAAATATGAAAAATACAGCGCTGCCGTAAAAGATTTTACCGATCTTATTTCCAAAGAGAATATGAACGCCGAATATTATAAAGAGCGCGGATTTTGTTATCAAAAACTCGGCAAAGAGAAAAACGCAAAAGCGGATTTTGAGCAGGCTTTCAAACTCAATCCGTCAATAGACGTTCCTATAGAAAAACCCAAAGCTGCTCCGGTTATTAAAAAACCGGAAATTCCGGCAGTTTTGCCCGCAGAAAAAAAAGTTGAAGTTAAAGAGCCTGAGAAACCCGTAATTTCTGAGGTAAAAATTCCGGAAGATAAAAAAGAAGAGCCTGAAGCCAAAGAAAAAGAACAAAAAGCAGCCGCTTTGCCGGAAATAAAAACTCCGGATGTACAAAAGAAAGATTTTTTATCCGAACCCGTGAAAAAAGAACCCGTGCCGGTAGTTGTCGGAGATAAACCGGAAGAAAAACAGAAAAAAGACATATTGGCGGCGGAACCCAAAAAAGATATTCTTCCAAAAGCTAAAGAAGAGGCAAAAGAAGACAAACCGAAAAAACCGGGATTCTTTTCCAAATTATTCGCTAAAAAAAGCGTTCCCGAAGATAAAGATTCTAAAAAAGCCGAGCTTCCCAAAAAGGCTGAACTCCCGAAAGTTGAACCCAAAAAAGATTTTCCTAAAGCGGCAGAAATAAAAACCGAACTTCCAAAACCCGAAAAAGATGTTTTAAAAACTACTGAACTCCCTAAGCCTGAACTGCCAAAAGCCGAAGCAAAGGCAGAATTGCCTAAAGCGGAACCAAAGCAGGAAAAACGCCAGCCGCAAGTCGCTCCGGCGCCGGTAGCCGCAAAAAGCGATGCTGCTGCCCCGAATATAACTTCGATGTTCAACAGAGCGAACGCAAATATGAAGAATAAAAAATACGATTTGGCAATTGAAGATTTCAATAAAGTTTTAGAGGCCGACCCATACCATTTGCAGTCTTATTTATTGAGGGCGGATTTATACGTTATACAAGGAGATAAAGATAAAGCGATAAAAGATTTAAGCAGGGCTGCGGAAATATCTCCGGCCGGATTTATGTCGTACTTTAAGCGCGCGGAAATATATTTTTCAAAAGAAATGTTTGACGAAGCTTTTGAAGATTATAAAAAAGTTTCCGAAATAAACCCCAAATACGGCGGAGCCTACATGGGCATGGCAAATGTATGCGTAAAACGCGGACAAAATGAAGAAGCAATAGAAAACTACAAACTTGCAAAAAAATACGACATAAAATACGGAAAACCCGCCGACGCCGAAATCCAGCGCCTATACGGCGGCAAGTTATAAAGACCGTTAATCCCCTTCTGTAACAGCCATTGACTGTCACAGAAGGGGATTGTTTTTTTTGCCCTTAGCAGTTGCCTTAGTACATGTCGTGTAGTGAGTGATCAACCCACTGATTTGTGTTTAACATGTCCGATTACGAACTTCGGGCATGACAACAAAAATGATTTCACTCTCGTTTGTCATTCCCGAAGGTTTGTATCGGGAATCCATTTTGCTGTTGTTGTTGCCGTTAAGTCGTTACCTTTGTCGTTAATAACTAAGCCCACACGGTTTTGGAAATGACAAATATGCACAACGAAAAGCAGGAAATTTTAGACAGACTCAATACTTTAGAAAAAGAGAAGATAGATTTACTTCAGCAATTAAAATTTTTAGAGACAACCCAGCCTAAGCAGCCAAATACCATAAAATTATCCGTAGATGAAAAAATAAAACTTTTTCGTTCCCTTTTCAAAGGGCGCGAAGACGTATATGCCCGTCGTTTTGAAAACCTGACCACAAATAAAAGCGGCTATTTCCACGTAAAAAATAAAGACGCGTTTGTGCCTGTAAGCAATGATATTATAAAATCGCATTTACAAGGATATAATGAAAAAGAAGTTTCCTATTATGGAAATATAAAAGATTTTACTATCGGCATATATCCGCTGTTAAAAGACGATACTGCAAATTTTTTAGCAATAGATTTTGACGAAGAAAATTATAAAACGGAAGTAAAATATTTTTCTGATATTTGTAAAAAATTATCTTTGCCGGCATATATTGAAATTTCCCGCTCGGGCCGCGGCGCGCATATATGGTTTTTCTTTACGATTCCTATACCTGCTCAGCTTGCAAGAAAACTAGGGACATTTGTATTATCTAAAACAATGGAAGAATATCCGCTATTGGAATTTTCTTCTTATGACAGAATGTTTCCCGCACAAGATTTTTTGCCGAAAGGCGGACTCGGGAATTTAATAGCGCTTCCTTTGCAGAACAAACCCCGTAAAAACGGTTTTTCGGTTTTTGTTGACGATAATTTTACTCCTTTCAAAGATCAATGGCTGTTTCTTTCTGAAATAAAGAAAATAAGCGCGGAAGAAATTGGAAACGTTTTAAATCAAAATGTAAATTCTTTTGATAGTTTGTTCGACGAACTTTCGGAAAAATCAAATAGTAAGAAAGAAGAAAAAGAACTGCTGAAAGATATTATTTTACCTCAGTCCGTAAATGCGGCATTGAGCAATATGATTTATATCGATACCTCTAATATCCCGCCAAAATTGGTAAGCGCAATTAAAAAACTTGCCGCATTTAGAAATCCGGAGTTTCATAAATTTCAAACTATGCGGCTGCCCGTGTATAATAAGCCCAGAGTTATATCCTGTGCGGAAATGGAAGAAGGATATATCGCTTTGCCAAGAGGCTGCATTAATGCTCTGCAAAATTTCTTAAAAGATTTAAATATAAAATTTGAGCTGCATGATAAAAGAATATCCGGCGACAAACTTCAAATCCGCTTTAACGGTAAATTGAGGACAGCTCAGGAATCGTTTACAAAGAAAATATTAGACAATGATATTTGTATTATGTCTGCTCCAACGGCTTTTGGAAAAACCGTTATAGCCGCAAATATCATATCAAAGCGAAAAATAAATACGCTTATACTTGTTCACAGAAAACAATTGTTAGAACAATGGAGAGAAAGATTAGATACTTTCTTAAAAGGAAAAAAAATACAAATAGGAATTTTGGGAGCAGGTAAATCTAAAGCGAATTATAAAATAGATATTGCAATGCTGCAAACGTTGTCGAGGCAGAAGAATCTGCAAGATATTATGTCTAAGTACGGACAAATAATTATTGACGAATGCCATCATATCGCGGCTTTTAGTTTTGAACAAGCGGTAAAACATTTCAAAGGCAAATATGTTTTAGGGATAAGCGCAACGCCTGAAAGGAAAGACGGACACCAGCCTATTGTTGAAATGCAATGCGGCAAGGTAATAGCGGCTAACGAAAAGCATTATAGCGAAAATATATCCGCGCGGTTTGTCAATTATAAAATAACGGATTTTGAATATTCGCATGATAATTTAGAGATCAGCGATATTTATGAAAATTTGTACAAAAATGAAAAGCGCAATAAAGCTATTTGTGACGATATAATAAAAGAATACGTACAAAATAAATCCTGTGTCGTGCTGACCGAACGCAAAGAGCATTTAGTCTTGCT
>JAISDI010000001.1 GCA_031264895.1 Endomicrobium sp.
CATGACGGGGTGGTCGTTGTTGCCGTTATAGTTTGTAGTTTTTCGTCAAGTCTTAATTCTGCGAATATTATTCTGCAAAACTGATTACAACGGCAACAAAAGACTTCCTCTATGGCAAAGGCAACGGTTAACTGCATGCCTGTAACAGATTCAGGCAATGACGGATGAACGGCAACGACCAACTGCAACGGCAACGACGACCACCCCGTCAGATACTTCGTATCTGCCACTCCGGAGAGGGGAATTTTACAGCAACGACAAAAATACGAAATTGCTATATTACCTGACTTAGGTCTTTTAGCTCCCCCGTATATTTCTTTTTATGAGTGATTTTATGGCTTTTTACTCTTTTAGGTTGAAGTCAGGTATAAGATAATCCCATTTTTAAGAAAATTTTTTTGAATTGTTCAAAAACGCGAAAAAACCCTTTTTTATAATACTTTATAAAAAGAAATTGATTTTTATGAAAAATAAAAAGACATTGAAAATATAATCTATTTTAGTTATTATACACATTATAAAAAAAATTCTTGCAGACGCTTGACAAATTTATTATAAATGTGTATAAATAGTGAAAGAATAAAAAAAGCAGGGGAAAAAATGGTAAGACCTTCGCAAAATCTTGATAGAAAACTGATTGAATTCGGTAAAGAAGAAATTATTGCCCGTGGTATCGCTAATTTGAGCATAAGGCAGATATGTCTCGATTCTAAAATTAATCTCGGCATGTTTTACTATTATTTCAAATCGAAAGAAAACTTTATTAAAGCTCTCATAAAAAGCTTAAATGATGATTTGACTGCAATTTTTCTTGCCGAAGCCGGAAAATTTTCCAATTCTTTTGAGCGGTTAAAGAGAATAGTTTTTATAAATGTGAAAATGATGAAAGAAAATCACGGACTAATAGAAAATTTAATTAAAGATACGAATATTTTTGATACGTTCTATCATGAAATAATGGAAGACATATTTTCCAGTTGGATGAAATTCTATTCGGCTCTCGTGAACGAATGCAAAAATGACGGATACTTAAATAAAGATACCGATACGGATATTATGATTGCAATTATAACCGGTTCCACTCATAACTATGCAAAGAGTTGTGAATTTAATGGTTATAGCGATGAAGTATATTATGAAAAGCTGCAAAAAATGATTGATTTTATGATGGAAAAATTAAAATAAAAATAGAGAGGTTAAGTATGAAAAAGTTTAAGTTATTATTGTTATTAGGTTTTGTCATGGCGGCTGTTCCTGGGTATGCACAGATGTTGACTATGCAGCAGTATTTGGATCTTGTGGCTGAAAACAACAGTGAATTAAAATCTGTTCAGGCAAATATAGATGCTATTAAAGGAAAACTTGCCGAAATTGAAAGAACCTACTCTTTTTTTCTAAACGCGGGAGTAAATTACGGCGATGATCAAAGCGGAAGGCCGTTTCCCACTATGGAAAGGCTTACAAATTTCACTACTGACGTAAGCGTAAACAAACAGTTTGAAAGCGGTACTCAGGTTTCATTGGGATTTCAGGGAGCATATACTGATAATAGCCCTGTCTCTCCTTCTTCCAATTATGAAGTTACCGATCTTGCGCCTTTTGTAAGGCTTGAACAATCTCTGTTAAAAGATTGGAACGGAGGCGCCACAAAAGCGAGCATAGCGCAGGCAAGAGCAAACGCCAATTCCGCGCTTTATCTTTTAGAATACAAAAAACAGGGAATTTTACTCAATGCAAAGCTTGCATACTGGAATTTATCGTATTCAAGAACGGTTGTGGATTTTAGGCGTTCTTCTTTGGACAGAACCAGAAAAATTTTAGATTGGAACAACAAAAGATATAATCTCGACTTGGCCGAAAAGTCAGATTTGCTTCAATCTCAGGCGGCTTTCAAGACGAGAGAACTGAACTTAAAACTTGCTTATGAATCCGAAGTAAAATCTTCAAGAGATTTTAACAGGCTTATAAACGTATCCGATCCAAGAGTAAACTATCACGTGGAAACTTTCATATCCTCCGGAAACAATTTTGAAAAAGATAAAAAACTTGAGAAAAGCCGTTTAAGAGCGGATGTTTTGTCGTCAATGGAAGATGTGAAAAGCGCGGTTCAGGCTCAAATCGTTTCGCAAAAAGGAATGGGCGCGGATTTGGTTTTTACGGGACAATTCGCAATGAACGGCGTAAACAAAGATTTCCCGAAAGCAAGTTCCGATTTGGGTGAAATGAACAAACCTTCTTATTCATTGGGGCTTCGTTATACTCTTCCGCTGGATTTCTCTTTGAGAAAAACGATCGATCAGGGATACAAATCGGCGCAAATAGCCGCTGAAAGAGTCGTTGAAAATGCGCAGCTTCAGGAAAGCAATGACTGGCTCCAGCTTGTAGACAATTGGAACAATGCGAAATCAAGATTTGCCTTGACCGTAGAAATAAGAGGCATTCAGCAGCAAAGAAACTCCGAAGAACAGGAGCTTTTGAAAAAAGGAAGAAGCACTACGTATCTTGTTTTGCAAAGCGAACAGGATTTGGACGACTCATACCTCGATATGCTTAAAACTATACTTGAACTTATAAGCATATACGAGCAGGCGGAAGCTTTTTACGGCGTAAACGCGCAGTAAATTTTATGACGAACGTAAATTTTTAAACTCGCAGATCATCTCCGCAGATTTTAGAAAAATCCAAAAACAATGAAAATTTTATTTACATCAGGAGAAAAAAATGAATTTAGCCAAACTTTCCATTAAACGCCCGACTTTTATAATGGCAATACTTATGGCCGTTTTAATACTCGGGCTGGTATCTTACAGCAAACTCAGCGTCAGAATGTTTCCGGACGTAGATTTCCCTTACGTCGGGGCAATAATAACCTATCCGGGCGCCGGCGTAAACGAAATAGAGCAGCTTGTCACAAAACCCGTAGAAGACGCAATGTCCGGCGTTTCCGGACTTAAACATTTAACTTCAATCAATCAAGACAGCCTGTCTATAGTTTTTGCGGAATTCGAATTGTCAAAAGATCCCGACATTGCCACTCAGGAAGTAAGGGATAAAATCGGACAAATAAGGCAGAATTTGCCCGACGACATAGAAGAGCCTATAATCATGAAAGCCGACTTGGACAGCATGCCTCTTGTTACTTTCAGCTTAAAATCCGACACTTTGTCGCCCAAACAGCTTTACGATTTTGCTTACGACATCGTGTCAAAAGATTTTTCGCAGGTGTCCGGCGTTTCACAGATTTCAATTATAGGCGGTTCTAAAAGAGAAATACACGTAAACGTCGATAAAACTAAACTGAAAGAATACGAGCTTACGCTCACGGCGCTGGCCGCAAAAGTTCAGGCAAACAGCCTCAACGTTCCTGCGGGAAAAGTGGACAGAGGCGCAAAAGAAATTATGTACAGAACCATGGGAGAATTTGCGGCGGTAAAGAAAATAAACGACGTCGTGGTCAGTTTTGTCGGCAACGACGTGCCGGTTACCGTTAAAGACGTTGCGGTCGTAGAAGACGGCGTCATAGACGAAACCTCAAGGGCGCGTCTTGATTTTAAAGACAAAGACGGAAACGTAATTTATGAACCTTCTTTACTGCTTCATATTTACAGGCAGGCAAAAGGCAACGACGTAGCTATTTCCGACGAGATAAAAAAGAAAATGGAAGAAGTAAACGAGAAATACCAAAAGTATGAAGGAACTCCGAAAATCACTCTCATATCGGACAGCGCGCAGGGCGTAAGAATGAATCTTGCCGACGTAAAAGATACTATAATAGAAGGAATTTTTCTTGCCATTATAGTGGTTTATTTCTTTTTGGGCAGCTGGCGTTCGACGTTTATTACGGTGCTTGCACTGCCCAACAGTTTGATAGGCGCTTTTGTGTTTATGTACGCTTTCGGTTTTAGCTTAAACGTTATATCGCTTATGTCTTTGTCGCTTGCCGTCGGGCTGCTGATAGACGACGCCATAGTTGTCAGGGAAAACATATTCAGGCATTATGAGGAAGGCGCAGACCCGGTAAAAGCCGCCATAGACGGCACTAATGAAGTTACGCTTGCGGTTATCGCAACGACGAGTACGGTTATAGCCGTGTTTTTCCCTGTGGCTTTTTTAAGCGGAATCATGGGACAGTTTTTCAGGGAATTCGGTTTGACGGTGGTGTTTGCAATGCTTATATCAGTGCTTGACGCTTTGACGATAGCGCCTATGCTTTCGGCCTACATAATTCCTAAGCATAAAGAAGCCTCAAAAATAAAAAAACGTTCCGGAGCTTCGCAGTCTTTCGCAAAGTTCCGCGACGCGCTGGTTTATGTTTTCAGACTTTGTACGGTCGTATGGTTTAACAAAGTTTTCGCATTTGTAGAATTTTGTTACAAGGGCATTATTACTTTTATCGTTAAAAAGGATTTGTTTCGCATTGCGTTTAACGTAAAGAAAACAACAAAAAATATCTTCGTGCGCGTCATGAAATATAAATTTGCACTTATTATTTTGTCCGTAATTTTGCTGGTAATGGGCGTCTCGCAAAAATCTTCTAACGGTTCTTCGGGCATGTTATTTTTTGCGGCTCTTGCTTCGTTTATACTTTTTATGTTTGTCAGTTTCTTTGATTTTGAACAAAACAAACTGCACTTTTCAATAAGCTGGAAATTTATAACTCTTGTTGGGGTAATGGTAATTTTCGTTTCTACGCTTGCGCTGGGAGGCAAATATCTTCAAAATACTTTCATGCCGAATTCGGAATGGGGAGAATTTAACGTTACTCTTGAATCCAAACCCGGCACTTCTTTAGACCAGATGG
>JAISDI010000081.1 GCA_031264895.1 Endomicrobium sp.
CCTTGCGTCGCTTGATACTATGGCATTATATACCGCATGTGTTAAAATATCGAAAGCAAACATTAAAATTACGCCTGATACTAAAGCCAAAGGCGCGGCGAAAACAAAAGCCAGAGGAAATGTAAAAGGAATTGCTATGCCCAAAGCTAAACCTGCCGCCGAAAACGCTTTGATAAACACATCGCCGATGCGCCTTGTTTTATAAGCATCATCTTTAATAATTCCGTTAGGGTAATGTTTTGCGACAAAATTTGGCAGCAATGACTCTGGGGATTCTTTAAAAGCAATATAAAAATGCCGTTTCCAGCCCGTATATCCTTTTTTTTCGGCTTTTTCGGCTATTTGCTCATATTTTGATAATTCATGCTTATAGGTTTCATTAGAAATAGTGTCAGTTATCTTATATTCTTGCGGTATTTCGTCAAGTTTGGGGAAATAAAATATTTCTTCGCTTTCTATATCAGTCGGTTTTTGCTCTTCCAAGTATTTTATTGTTTTTGAAACGTCAATCTTTGAAATATTTCCGTATTCTCTAATTAATTCAATAATATAATTATAAATTGAAAACGGGTCGGCAGGTTCTCTTAAAAGTGGGCTAACAGTATTTTCTATGGCTTTTATAAGATTTATACCGTTTTGGATTTTATTAAGATCAAGGATATCGTTTAAAAAATATAGCGCGGCAAAACCGATAACATGAGGATCGTCTTTTAATATATCAGTTTTATAATTCCAGCCTTTTAATTTATCGGCATACCATTTATTTCTCAACGCTTTGTTTATGCCTCCATTTAATATATTGACAATATGGGCTGTTAATTCTGCTTGAAATTCTCTTATAATTTGAAATGTTTTTCCTTCTTTAGACCCCCAATTTATGGTTATTTTACTTTTATCGTTAAGATTAAGCCCCCAGCCCAAATAGTCGTCTAATAAATTGTGTCCTATTTCATGAGCGAATACAGAAGAGATTTCTCCGGATCTGGATAAGTACAAATACCCGTAATTCCGTAGCGTACTGCTAGGAGTTTGGCTGCCTTTTAGTATTTGCGCTTTTAATATTTTTTCAAACAGTTCTTTACTTATTGTTTTTTCCGGATAGACTTGTAAAAAAGATATTAATACAGCCGCATGATAACTTACCGCTATTTCATCCTTAAAAATTTGATCGTTTACAAGAGAAGTCAATTTTTTAAAATCAGCCGTCAGCATTTCTCTTTTTATCAAAATTCCGGATTGCTTTTGCAATTCATTTCTTGTTTTATCAGAAATCTCTATATCTTTTACTTGTGCGACTAAATAAGCATAAAGCTTGATTTCAGAGACAACATTATTATTTTCTAATATTTTTTTTATAAAACCATTATCGTTATAGAAGTGGAAAAATATATAAAACGCTAAATCTAAATTCTGATTTTTCTTCTCAAGCAGCTTGACGGCAGAGTTTTTGTTTTGATTTTTAATTATATCTTGAATTTCTATTGCTTCTTGATAAGAAACAAACTTAGATAAGTCAACAGAGGAGATTTTTTCTTCAATTCCATTTATTTTTTCGTTGCCATATCTGTCAAAAGAAAAAGAGTCCCGATATTCTACGTCATTTTCAAAAAATATTTTTATATCAAACCGATGAGTTCCATCTTCAATAGTCTTTATCACTTCAATCTTATATCCGGGTTTTTTCTCATTAAGATATTCGTTTATCTTCCGAATTTCGTTTTCATAATCATTAAGATTTCTTCTTAAAAAAGCCTTTAACCAGCTTACGACACTTGCATTGTTGAAGGCTTTGGAAAAGTCTTCAAGGGTATTGTCCATTTTATCTAAATTGGAATATAAGTTCTTTTTAATATTACCAATGTCATCGTTAGCAAATTTCTTTTCAAATTTATCTAATTTATTTTTATTAAACTCTAAATGCAGTTCCGTGTTTCTTGCGAAAGCCGAACGGACTTTTACGGCAAAATTTGCTATTTGTTTTATGATAGGAAATTTTATTTTGCTTGAAGCGGCTATAAATGCATTCTTCGTATGGCGGTTAATTTTGTTCAAAGCTTGCTCTAAATCTTTCCTGTCGGATTTATCGTGCAGTAACAAAAATATTTTTTGAACTAGCGGAAAATATGCCCCTAAAACCATTATCGGCGTTTCTATGATTTTGATCCATTTATTCTGCGTTTCCGGTGAAAAATTAAACGTTTTAAAAATCCATTTAAGCCAGGCCATCGTCAGCTTTACCTGCGCGGAAGACTCTGTATTCTCTATTTGAGTTTTTGACGTTTCAGAATAGGTTTTGTCGTTTTCCGTTCCTATGGAAGTTAATTGGCCGTATTTTACATTATTGAAAGAAAAGTCGAGATTTGACAGCGGATTATCCGAATTAAACTTGTTTAAAAGCTCTAATATTTTTCTTTTTACCTCGTTGCTCGGAATACCTTTCTGTGGTCTGTAAATTGTAAAATGCAAAATATTTTCGTTTGATTGCCAGCCGGGAATATTTTTAAAAAGCCGTTTTGCTTTGTTAACAGAGTCTATTACTTCTTTATTTGTAATTTGAACTATGACAATGCCGTCGGCATTTAAATAGGCTTGGCATTCCATTTTGCCTTTTACTTGGCTTATAATTTCATAAAACTCTTGCGGTATTGTTTTTTTAATATCTTCTAAAACTTGTGTTTCTAAAGGCTCGTTTAAAAGTACCAGATCAGGCATAAATCCTATGGAAAAATGCCAAAACTGCGGCGCGATCAAAGCGCCGTTGTCATCTTTTACGATTTCCGCAAGTTCATTATAAAAATCTGCGATTTTCTGTGATTTTTCGGCAATATCAGGGTCGGTAACTACAGCTACGGGACCGGTAAATTTTGGACTTGCATCTTCGTTAAAAAATTTAGCTATGGCGTTTTCTACCGCATCCTTATCAAATTCATCTTCGGGAGAAAGTATGTGCATTACATTGCCTTTAATAACCGTAAATTCGCGTAAAATATAAGTTTGAAATTTAGGCATACTTAATAATGCGGTAATTAAAGCATTGTTTGTATACCGTTGTTGAATAGCCTTGATCGGTAAGGTTCTGTCGGCTTTCTTCTCTAAATTGGCAGCTATAAGATATTGAAGAAAATCCGGTAAGCTTGAAAGTTGGTTTAAATTTATATTTTTGTTTTTACGTATCAGGGTTTGCAGGTCTTCATTGTTTGCTATTTCGAAAATTAAGCCGTTGCCGGTCAAAAAACCTTTGTCAACGGCTGCGGCGGCCAGTTTTTCTGTGATCAGCAAAAATAGTTCCGGATCTGCCGCTGCGGTCAACATTTTGCTTATAGTTTCTATGTTGCTTCTTATGTCTAACAAGACTTTTGGGGTAAAAATATTTGTTTTTCCGGTTTCATCCGGCGTATCTATGGAAATTTCGTCAAGATCAAATTTTTGTCCGTCCCATTTGAGGTTTAAAGTTTCTCCGTTAAAATATACGGTTGCATTGCCGTTTTTAAATTCTATTTTCGCATTGTTTGAGCCAAGTGCCAAAGATATGGCATTTTTGGATATGTCCGCCGGCTGGACGTCTTTTTTATTTGTGGCTTGTTTGGCTTCTGAACTTAACTGTTTTGCCTGCCGTTTTGCAAGCTCCGTATAGATATGATTTGAATCTTCAAAACCTGCCACATTAGGTGTGATCGTTATATAAGAAACATTATTTTGTTCGCATATATTTTGTAAACCTTCGCTGTGAAATCCGCCTGTAACTACTGCGGAAATCTCGGCGTTTTTTAATATTCCGGCAAGTTCCTGCGCCGTTATTGAAGCGGCGTCCGTTTTTTGCGTATTTCCGGCTTTTTGTATTGAAAGCTTTTCGGAAAATATTTCGTCCCTTTTGAAATTGGTGTCGTAAAATTCGTTTATTTCTTTAAAATCGATTTCAGGACTATTTAAAGCGCTTTCATAAGTGTATTTTTCCCAAACGGACTTAAAAAGAGCAAACTTTTCTTTAAAATATTTATAATCGTCCGAAGATATTGACGCACTTAAATAATCTTTCAAATATTCGTAAAAGTCCGCGGCAAAAGATATTTCAAGCTCGCTTTTATCTTCAGATAAACCCAGACGTATTTTTTCGATCAGGCGTTTTTCTTCTTTGATCAATTCCAGAGGATTTAAATCTTTTTCTCTCTGGACATAATCAAAAAACAATTTTAGATCCGACTTTGAATCGTCCAAAACTATATTGTAATCTTTTAACAATGCCGGCACGTAAACGTACAAATCGTTTAAGTTCTCGAAATTTTTTGTTTTCTCGAGCAGAGCGCTGTAAGCCGAATACGGAATCTTTTCTTTAAGTTCTTTTATAAAGAGGCGCATTTGCGCCGTTATTTGCCTGTAATTCAATAATCTGGTCATGCCGTTTATGGCAATATATCGTTTGACGTTCGGGTAAGCGTCTAAGTTTATGTAATATATGGAATCGTATTTATCTTCTCCTTTGTTAGCTTCATTTATATATTTTACAAGCGCGGAATAATATTTGTTTGCTGAAATTCTTCCGCTTTTATATCTTTTCGACAGTTCGTTAAAACGTCTGTTTTTAAAATTGAAATATTTGTTTATAAGAAGCGCCAGTTCTTTGTCCAGCAGTTGTATTTGCCGTTTATAATGGTTTTGGTTTTCTAAAATATTTCCGAATTTGACCAAGTTTGCGCCGTGAATTTTGGCGTCTTCCAAACCTTTGATCGTTTTGTTTTCCGATACCGCACAATAGTATTCGCCTGCCGAAAGCCTGCCGGAATCTAAAAGAGCGTCGACTACGGCCTGACGTTTATCTTTATCTATATCGTTTAGCCAGTCCGTCTTGATATCCGAATATGCGCCTTCACAATAAATAGCGTTTAGCCCGTATTTCGTTTCAAGTTCATTAAGAATTGCCGCTATATTTCTTTGAACGCGGGGATTGCAATGCAGATCTTGTATATTGATTATTATCTTTTTTTGCGAAGACAAATCGCCAAACAATGCCGCCGCGTTTATTTTTCCGAACGAATACGAAATAACGGGTTCGCCTATGCTTAAAATTTTAGGAGCAGTCAAAACCTGCGGCGGCATAGCCGCAAAAAGCGGCTGGCTTACGATGCCGTAAGTAAAAAATAAAGCCGTTAAAACTGCGATAAATTTTTTCATAAAATGTCCTTATTCAGCCAATAAAAAAATGCAGCCGCAAATATTATGCAGCTGCATTTTTATTCAATAACGATAAATTGATATTAAAAGCGTCTCTTAACAGCGCTAAATACATAAGCAAAAAAGCAAAAAGACATAGTACTCCCGTACAGCCATGTCTTATTCGTACAAATAAAGCTTGTGAAAATATGCGGATACCGGCATTTGTGTACGCAAAAACAAAATTGCATGAAAACGATTGTATTGCAGATAAAACAAAAACCGGCACAAGAGCCGCATGAACGCCAAATGCGCGGTCTGCAAAATCTTGCGTATCATTTTTTTGATTATCCGCTTTTTCGGGTTTATCGTTTTGTTTTTTTTTCATCAGGTCATTGATAACGTCCAAGGGATTTCCGGACGCCATAACGGCATTGAAAGATTGCGAGGCGCGCGTCTCCAAATATATATCGTTATTTTCTAAAACAAAAAGAAAAGAAAAAGAGTTAAATATAACTCCTGAAAAGATTAATAAGGCTGTTAATTTGATTTTTATAAATTTATAAATTGACATATTTATATTATAATTAAAATCTTAGAATTTACAATACGGACATTTACGTTTGCGGACAAAATTGTAAATTATATAAAAATTGTGTAGTATGAATTGTCGTTAATACTTTCAATAAATTAAAGGTAATCGTGAAAAATATGCAAAATAAAACAGTTTTGATAACCGGTATATCAAGAGGCATAGGCAAAAAGCTTGCGCTTGCTTTTTGCGAAGCCGGCTGGAATGTCTGCGGGTGTTATAAAACGAATAAGCCGGACTACGAAATTAAGGATTCAAAATTTTTTCAATGCGATATTTCAAACCCCAAACAAGCGGCTTCTCTTGTTAAAAAGACTTGCGAGACGTTTGGGAAAATAGATTGTCTTATAAATAATGCGTCGATAGGCAAAAATAAGATAATTTTCAAAGAAGAAGCGCAAAACTGGAACGAAGTTATACAAACTAATCTTAACGGCACATTTTATATGATTAAAGAGGCATTAGCCGTTATGGCAAAACTGCGCGGCGCGGCGATAATAAATATTTCGTCGATTTCGGCGTATAAATCTTATGCCGGAGCGGCAAGCTATTCAGCTTCAAAAGCCGCAGTTATAGCTTTAACAAAAACAGCCGCAAGAGAAGGCGGACGTTTTGGAGTAACGGTAAACGCCGTATTTCCGGGCTTTCATTTCACGTCTTTGGGAAAGTCCGCCGGAGATAAATACATAGAAGAAAGAAAAAACGAAAGCGTTCTAAACGCGACCACAGATATGGAAGAATTCATAAAATTCATGCTCCTGCTTTCACAATTCAAAACCGTATCCGGACAAGTTTTTAATATTGATTCGAGAATAATTTAAGTCCTTGCGGACGGCATTTTAGAACGGCAACGGCGACCACCCCGTCCTGCCTTCGGCAGGCCACCCCTCCGTAGAGGGGAATTCCGACTACGACAATGACAGCTGCAACAGCCTTTGATTGTCGAGGCAGACGGCTTTTGCAGGCAGCAAATCAGAAAAGCAGCGTTCCTTTAGTCTTTGCCGTTAAATTCCCCTCTACGGAGGGGTGGCCGAGACATTTTGTCTCGGACGGGGTGGTCGCCGTTGCCGTTGCTGTTGTCGTTTATCTGTTTTGCCATCATGCTGCAATCAAAGCTTGTCAGCATCTGTTGTTCGCCGTTGCCGTCTAATATGCCGTCTGTAAAGACAAATCTTCAAGAAAAAGGGGAATCTTAATGCCCATGACCGAAAAAGAAAAAATGCTGTCCGGCGAATTGTATACTTCAAGAAACCCTGAATTGCAGCAAGACAATTTGAAATGTAAAAAACTTACGCGGCTGTTTAATCAAACTACCGAAGAAGAATCGGAGCGTCGCGATAAACTTTTACGTGAATTGTTTGGAAAAGTTGGTAAGCATATATTTATTGAACCGCCGCTTCACTGCGATTACGGCTGTAATGTTTTCATCGGGGATAACTTTTTTGCTAATTACGATTGCATAATATTGGATACATGCAAAGTAAAAATTGGCAATAATGTGTTTTTCGGGCCAAAAGTGTGCGTTTATGCGGCCTCTCATCCGATAGATGCGCAAGTCAGAGCGGAAATTTTGGAGATTGGCAAACCCGTAACTATTGGCGATAATGTCTGGATCGGCGGAAATGCCGTGATAAATCCCGGCGTTGTAATAGGAAACAATAGCATTATCGGTTCTGGTTCCGTTGTGACAAAAAATATTCCGGAAAATGTTATTGCGGCGGGCAATCCGTGCAAAGTTTTACGAAATATCACTGATGAAGATAAAAAATATTGGCAGGAAAAAAGAAAAAAATGGCTCAAAGATGCAGGCGGCACGGAATAAATAATAAATGGCTGAAATTGTTCAAAAATCAAAAACGAGGTTTGCCGTAACGGGAATGGGCATAGTTTCGCCGCTCGGTATCGGAAAAGAAATGAATTGGCGTCGGCTTTGCGACGGGCAGTCGCAGGTGCGTTATGAAATTTCAAGCAAAGCTTTTGTTGCGCGCGTCAGCGGTTTTGATTTTGACGAAAAAGTACGCCAGCTTGGAATGGCTTTTATTGCCGCAAATGAAGCTTTGACGCAATCCGGCCTTAAAGACTCGGATTATCATCCGCAGCGCATAGGGCTTTCCTGCGGCGAAAGCAAACAAAATATGTTTTCAAAAAATTTTAATTTGGAAAATACTTTCCCGCAGCAGCTAAAAAAAGTACTGAACGTCAGCGGCGAAAGCCGTTCATCAGCGGCGGCGTGCGCGACGGGCGCTTTAAATATAATTCAGGGATGCCGTATGATTGAAGAAGACGTTTGCGATGCCGTAATATGCGGCGGCGCCGAAACTTCCGTACATCCTCTTTACATTGCGGCGTTTAGAAATATGGGCGCGCTTTCAAAGCAGGGCGTGCGTCCTTTTGACAAAAACCGCGACGGTTTTGCCATAGGCGAAGGAGCGGGGTTTATAGTTTTGGAAGATATAAAAAAAGCGACGCTGCGCGGCGCAAAAGTTTACTGCGAAATAGCCGGTTTTTCAAACGGAATTTTTTCTGACAATTTACTTAACATAAAATCCTGTGAAAAGATGGCCGCCATTATAAAAAATGCCGTAAAAAATGAAGTTCCGGACTATGTACATATGCACGGCACAGGAACAAAAATCAACGATTTATACGAAAGTGAAGCTGTTGCTTCGGTTTTTAATAATGCGCAAAACTTGTCGGTAAGCTCTACAAAAGCGGCAACCGGACATATGCTTGGCGTTTCGGGAATGGCCGGAGCTGTTTTTTCAATACTTGCAATGAGGGATAATATTGTTCCCCCGACAATAAATTTTAAAGAAACAGATATAAAATCCGGATTAAATTATACGCCCTGCAAAGCGCAAAAAAAGGAAATAATGTCTTCGCTTTCATTATCTTTCGGTTTTGGCGGTCAAGGCGCAGCTTTATATTTCAAACGCTATGCCGGAAGCTCATTTTAGAAAACAGCGTGCTATTAACAATTTTATATTTTCGCTTTTCTGCATCAAATCTTTCCTCAAAAACCTCTCTTTAGTTATGTAAATTCTTAAAAATATAGTTAGCGCAAAGGTAAAGACTGAGATAAGTTCGGTTTTGGCGGCTTTTTTATGATAAAATGCGCTCTCTTGTGATACTTTTTTATCTTGCGCATAGTATTTGTATCAGGCGCCTGTGCAATGATCAATAATAAGGGAGGTATGAATGAAAATCGGACAAATAAATGAGGATAGGAGCCGAAAATGAATTTTGAACAAGTTTATAAAGAATTCTTTAAAATAATATACTCCTATATTATAGCGCGCGTGCGGGAAGACAGTACCGCTAAAGATATTGCAGGCTCAACATGGCAGAAAGCGCTTAATAAGTTTGACACTTTTAACGAAAGTAAAGGAAATATCCGTCAATGGCTTTTTACTATAGCCAGAAATGAAATAAATATGTATTACCGCCTTTACTATGTGAAGAAGGTTTTATCGCTTACGGGGTTTGAAGACAGCAAAGTTTATGAAGAGAAAACTGTAGAAGAAAATCTCGTATACGAACATGAAAAACAAACTTTGCTTTCCGCTTTAGACACTCTTAACAAAAAGGAGCGGGATATTATCGCTCTTAAATTTTATTCGGGTTTAAACAACCGCCAGATAGCCGAACTTATAAATATAAGCGAATCAAACGCCGGAACGATCATTAACAGAAGCATGGACAAATTAAGAGTTTTTTTGGAGGTAAAATGAAAAATAAAGATATAGATATAATAGAGCGTTTTCAAAAATTTGATTTTGACCCGCAAGAAAGAAATCAAAAACAGGTTTTTTACAAAATAACCGCCGTTTCCGCAGCAAAAAAGAAAACAAAACGTTTTGCTTTTGCTTTTGCCGCAGTTTTTAGCATTATAGCGGCAGTAATTATGGTAAATGATCCCTCTTTCAAAGGCGTTAAGTCCGACTATTACAGTCTAAGCATGGACAATTCTGAAATCATTCAGCCAACGGAAGTTCAAGATCTCTATTTAGAAGAAAGTAAATCTGTTCAAAGCGCGCAGCCGGTACAAAAAAACGCATACCAAGCTAAAGAAGAAGCTCAAGTTAAAGGAGCTATAGCTCTAGCTCCACAAACTGCAAGGCCAGTTGAAGAAAGAGCAGCGTTTGAGTATGAGAAAAAGGCTAGGATTCTTGCAGAAGAAGAGCCAATATCTGCTATGCTTTCAGAAAAAGAAGCAAAGCGTTTAACGAAAAAAGAATCTGGTATGGTTTACAAAATTGATGAAAAGCGTTTAGCGGCAGAAGAATCTGCTATGCTTTTCCAAGAAAAGAAAGCAAAAGAAAGGGAAGAAAGAGGAAGGAGAGCAGCTGAGTTATATGAATT
>JAISDI010000208.1 GCA_031264895.1 Endomicrobium sp.
CTTGTTTTGACCAAACGCATGCGCGTAATTTGTGTGAACACGTCCTAATTATAATTAATAGTAATGAAATAAGGAGTTTTATATGAAAAATCAGGATTTGTTTAATGAAAACAGGGAAACGTTTGTCGCGTTAAATGCGAAAACTTTCGTAGTAACGCCTAATCTTCCCGAAGTATTGTCTCCGCTTTTGGCAATCGCAAATAATATGTGGTGGTGCTGGAACAGCGATGCCGTTGAACTTTTCAGAAGGCTTGACAGGGATATGTGGGAAGAAACTTACCACAGCCCTAAAGCCATACTCGGAATGGTCAGTCAGGAAAGGCTTGAAAAGCTTGCCGAAGACGACAGTTTTATTTCACATATGGAAAGGGTAAAAAATGAACTTGACAAATATATGACGATGAACACGTGGTTCCACGATTCGTGTTCAGACGGCGGCGATTTGAAATTCGCATATTTTTCTACGGAGTTTGCCATCCATGAAAGCATTCCGATTTATTCCGGAGGGCTTGGCGTTTTGTCCGGAGATCATCTGAAGTCTGCAAGCGATATGGGTCTTCCTCTTGTCGGCGTAGGGCTTCTTTACAGATACGGGTATTTTAAACAATTTTTAAGTTTCGACGGCTGGCAGCAGGAAGAGTACAGCGAAAATCATTTTTTCCGCATGCCGCTTGAACTTATCAAAGATAACGACGGAAATGTTTTAAAAATAGAAATAGATATGGGCAGACAGAAAGTGTACGCGAGAGTATGGAAACTTCAGGTAGGCAGAGTTCCTCTTTATCTTCTCGACACTGATTTCGACGCCAATCCCAAAGAAGTCAGAGAAATAACCGGACAGCTTTACGGCGGCGACAGAGATATGAGAATAAGGCAGGAAATAGTGCTGGGTATGGGCGGAATAAGGCTTCTTAAAGCTTTGGGAATAGACCCGTCCGTCATACATATAAACGAAGGGCATTCAGCATTTTTGCTTTTGGAAAAAATGCGTGAACTTATTGAAGACAAAGGGCTTTCAAGCGACGAGGCGTTTCAGATTGTAAAAAGTTCATGCGTCTTTACGACTCACACGCCGGTTCCGGCTGGAAACGAAATGTTTTACTCCGATCTTGTCGTTAAATATTTCGAACCTTTATATAAAAAGCTCGGACTTACAAAAGAAAATTTTCTGTCTTTCGGAGCTTTGACGCCGAAAGAAATTAAACCGACAGTTCCGGCAAATTTTTCAATGACTATACTGGCGCTTAAAATGTCTAATAAAGCTAACGGCGTCAGCAGGCTTCATGCTACGGTTTCAAGAGATATGTGGTCGGGAATATGGCCTGAACTGCCTAAAAATGAAGTCCCTATAACGCATATAACAAACGGCATTCATACGAATACGTGGATTTCTTATGAATTTGCCGGACTTTTTGACAGGTATCTCGGTTCTTCATGGAAAGATGAGCCGGCAGACCAAACGATATGGCAGAGAGTGTCGCAAATTCCGGACGCAGAATTGTGGAGAAGCCATGAAAGAAGAAGAGAAAGGCTTGTTTCTTTTGCAAGGGCAAGGCTTAAAATCCAGCTTATGAGGCGCGGAGCTTCGCAAAAAGACATAACCAATACCGAAGAAGTTTTAGACCCCGAAGCGCTCACTATCGGTTTTGCCAGACGTTTTGCGTCGTATAAACGCGGAACTCTCATTTTCAGGGATCTTGACAGAATAACGAAAATTCTCACAAATAAAGAACAGCCCGTGCAGATAATCGTCGCAGGAAAAGCTCATCCGCAGGACAATAACGGCAAAGAACTCATCAAACAAATAGTCGCTCTGTCAAAAACTCCGGAATTGAGACATAAAGTCGTATTTCTGGAAGATTATGACATGAACGTGGCGCATTATCTTGTTCAAGGCACGGATATATGGCTGAACAATCCTTTAAGGCCGGAGGAAGCTTCCGGTACAAGCGGAATGAAAGCCGCGGTCAACGGCGTGATAAATTTCAGCGTTCTTGACGGCTGGTGGTGCGAAGGCTATAATGGCGACAATGGCTGGATAATAGGTTCGATAGACCAATATCCCGACAGAGAGTATCAGGATGAAGTTGAAAGCACGGCAATTTACGAAACTCTTGAAAAAGAAATTATTCCTTTATATTTCAACAGAGGACAGGACGGTCTGCCAAGAGGCTGGATAAAGAAAATGAAAACTTCCATGCAGACTTTAGGTCCGGTTTTTAATACGAACAGAATGATTGAAGAGTACACAAAAAGATTTTACCTATACGCCGCTTCTGAACACGAAAAACTTAAAAAAGACAATTTTTCGCTTGCAAAGAAAAAAGCCGTATGGCTGAAAAATCTGGTCGGCAACTGGAACAATGTTAAAATCGTTTCTTCGCAGGACAATGCAAAAGATGAAATAAGAATAACAAGCGATATGACTGTTCAGGCAAAAATCCGTCTGGGAGCTATCGCTCCGGACGATGTCAGCGTACAGATATACAGCGGCTACCTGGATTCCATACACAGAATAAGCGAAGCCTCTGTGGACGAAATGAGACTTGTTTCAAAAGAGGGCGAAAACTATATATATGAAGGAAAGGTCAAAACCGATAAAGTGGGGCATTGCGGATATACGGTAAGGGTCGTACCCCAGTATTTCGGCGAGGTGCAGCAAATACCCGAACTTATTAAGTGGGCGTCCGAAGAAGACATGGCTGGATAAAAAAATGGGCTACGATTTTCTTATTTTTGATTTAGACGGTACGATAGTGGATTCCCAAAGGGATATCTCTTCTGCCGTAAACGCCGTTAGAAAAGATTTTGGTTTTGAGCCGCTTAGCATAGAAAAAATCAGATCATATCTCGGCAGCGGAGTCAAAGCTTTGGTTGATAAAGCGGTTCCGGATACAAGCGGTGAAATTTTGTCCGAAGCATTGAAAAAGTTTAAGCGTTACTATGCGGATTGTCTTACGGACACTACCGTCGCATATAAAGGCGTAGAAAAAATGCTTGACGCACTCAGGAACAAAAAGAAAGCGATCCTTTCAAATAAAATTGAACTCTTTTCATATGAGATAATAAAAAGACTCGGCCTTTCGCAGTGTTTTACGGAAGTGTGGGGCGGGGACACAGCCGGAGTTAAAAAACCCGACCCTAAACCTATTTTAGATTTAATAAAAAAAACAAACTCAGACCCGCAAAAAACAATCATGATAGGCGACGGCGAAAACGATATCAAAGCCGCAAAAGCCGCAGGAATCGCATCTCTTGCGGTTCTGTACGGTTATTCGGATATAAAATACATAAAACAATATAATCCGGACTATATAGCCGCAACCCCAGAAGAAATAATAAAAATAGTTTTGCCCTAACAGCCTAGTTCTTTCAGTCTTTGTCGTGGTCGTAAAAATTCCCCTTCTGCGAAGGGGTGGACGGAGACATTGTCTCCGGACGGGGTAGTCTTTGTTGCCGTTGCCGTTTCCCGTTTGTCGTTGCCTTTCTAACTTGCCGTAGGCTAGTACTGGCTGGAGCAGTTAATGAATCGCCATACAAAACAGTATAAAAAATTGCCTTTTAACCCGTCTTTAAAACAAAAAGCCGGCGATTTGAGAAAAGCCGGTAATTTATCGGAAATTTTGTTATGGATTCAGTTAAAAAATAGGCAGTTGAACGGATTAGATTTTGACAGGCAAAAAATAATAGGAGATTATATAGTTGATTTTTTTTGCCCGCAGACAAATACGGTCATAGAAATAGACGGATATTCTCATGATATGAAAGTTGAATATGACGCCAAAAGAGAAAAATTTTTAAATGGTTTAGGATTAAAAATTATCCATATTTCAGACGTTGACATAAAGAAAAATTTAGATGACGTAATAAGAATGTTAAAAGACAGTCCAGAGCTAAAAAGAGATTATTTAGCAGAATGAGGATTAACGGCAAACGGCAACAACGACCACCCCGTCAGAGACTTCGTCTCCGCCACCCCTCAGTAGAGGGGAATAACGGCAACGACAAACAACAAAAAGCACATTGATATACGGGGTGCTTGCGCACGACAAACTAGATTTAGTCTTTGCCGTTAAAAATCCCCTTCTGTGAAGGGGTGGACGGAGACATTGTCTCCGGACGGGGTAGTCTTTGTTGCCGTTGTCGTTCCAAAATGCCGCCCGCAGGGCTTAATATATCGCTATATATAATAGAGTAATCACGGAGGAACTTGTGTTTTTTACTTTGATAAGGGATATTTTAAAAGTTTTGCAAAGCGATATTTCTCCTAAACAGATAGCTTTCGGCGCAGTTTTGGGAGTTTTTTTTGGGCTTGTTCCCGGATTGCTTATGAAATGTTTGATTTTTGCTTTGATAATGATTTTGCGCGTAAATATCGGTTCGGCTTTTGTGAGTTCAGCAGTTTTTGCTTTAATAGGACTTTGTACGGATCCGATTGCAGATAAAATCGGATATTTTATTTTAAACAAGGATTCTTTGATCTCTTTCTGGACGTATTTGTATAATATGCCTTTGGCCGCTTTCACAAAATTTAACAATACTATTGTTATGGGCAATATGGCGCTTTCATTTATTTTTTTTATTCCGGTATATTTTCTTTCAACGATAATTCTTACTTATTACAGGACGCATTTACGCGACAGAGTGGCAAAATGGCGGATAATAAAACTGCTTACCGCCAGTTCTCTTTCTTATAAAATTTTAAAATGATCCGGGACCAAAAATGAAAATCTTCAGATGGAGTTTTGTTATTCCTACGGCAGCGGTATTTGCGCTTGCGTGCGTCTTTTTTGTTTTTTACCTTGATTCTTATCTCACAAAGGCTTTTATTTCCGGCGGGGAGATGATTTTCGGCGCAAAAGTCGAAGTTGAAAGCTTAAAAACGCAGTTTAAAAGTTTATCGGTAAATATCCGCGGCATAAAAATCGGCGACAAAGACAATGAATTCAAAAACCTTGCCGACATAGACAATGTAAATTTCGGCGTCCGCTTTATTGCTCTTCTTTCAAAAAAATTGATTATAGACGATATGACGGTTGAAGGAATAAAATGGGGTACGTCAAGAAAAGATTCCTGTAAACTTCCTCCTAAAAAACGGAAAAAATCCGAACCCAACGAAGAATCTTTTATGGCCAAAGCTATGGAAGAACTAAAAACCAAAGCCGTGCAGGAATACGATGATTTTCCAAGCGTCAAGAAACTGGGTGAAATACAAAGCCAGATCAAAAGTTTCAGTCCGCAAAGTATAGTCGACATGGCGGGCATACGTTCCGTTAAGACTGTTCAGGATTCTTATGTAGATTTGATGGGAAAATACGATTTTTACAATAAAACCGTAAATGAATTTGACATTAAAACGCAAATAGATAAAATAACCGCGCTTACCGACGCTGTTTTAAAAACAAATATCAAAACTGCTTCGGACATTAAGATTTTAAAAGATAATCTCGAAAAATTGAACGAAGAAAAGAAAAATCTCGAAAAAACTTATAAAGATATGAAAGCCGTTAAAGACGGTTTGCTTAAAGACGCAAAAGAACGCAAAAACGCTTTCAAAGATATAACCGCGCTCATAAATCAGGACGTTGACAATATCGCTTCAAAACTGTCCGTGCCTTCTTTAGATTTTAAAAATATAACAAGAATACTTTTCGGCGGAATATGGGCGCAGAGAGCGGAGAAAGTTCTGTACTATATGAACATTGTTAGAAAATATCTGCCCGCAAAAAAAACCGAAAACGCAAACAATACAAAATCGGAAGAAAACCCCTCCGAAAATAAAGACAAGCCCCAGCCAATAGAAAGATCAAAAGGCTCGGACATGCAATATAAAATTAAAAATAAACTTCCCGCGCTTTTCATAGCCAATATTAAATTTTCAGGCACATCGGGCGGTGAAGGAAAAGAAGGCGCGCCGCTGTCCTTTATCGGAACCGCAAAAAATATATCTTCAGACCAAAAACTTATCGGCCAAATTACGAGTTTTGAAGTGAAAGCCGACGATACGGCGCAGTTTATCGCCGTTACCGGAAGCTTTGACAGAATTTCGGATATTGCTCAGGACATAATTTCATTTACCATAGAAGGCATGCCCGCGCAAAGGCTTGGCATTCCCGAAAGCGATTACACGCCTTCATTTAAAAATGCGACAAGCAAAATAAGCGCGGAATTTATTCTTACTGACGGCGATTTCATAACAAAAGCCGGCATTAGTATCGACAAAATGTTTTATGACGCTTCAACTAAGAATTTTGAAGGCGTCAATGCCGATTTAATTAAATACGTAAACATGATTTGGCAGGGCATAAACTCAATGACCGCGCAGGCGCAGCTTTCCATATCAAAAGAAAACGGGCAGAAAGCAGGTTTTACTTCCGATATAGACAAACAGCTGGGGCAGAGATTTAATAACATATTAAACGCTGCGGTAGGCGACGTGAAAGTTAAAATAAAAAAAGAAGTCGAACAATACGTCGACTCGCAAAAACTTGTATTGCAAGCCGAAGCCGACAAATATGTTAAACGCATACAAGCGGAACTTGACCCGCAGTTAAAGGAAGCGCAAAAGAAAATCGATGAAATAAAAAAACTGGTCTCTGACAAAGAAAACGAAATAAAAAAATCCGCGCTGTCAACAATATTTCAGTTGAAAATATAATTAGTTGCTGTTTTTAGTTTGCCGCGCGCAAGCGCAGGGGATGGCAAATTATTTGTAAAAAAATGGGGGAGGGGGGACTTATGAGCGGAATATTTGGGGTTGTTTCCGAGAAGAATTGCGCCGAAACATTGGTATACGGTACGGATTATAATACTCATATGGGCACGGAATACGGCGGGATCGCGGTTTATGACGACGAGTTTAAAAGATATATTCACAGAATGAGCAGCGTGAATTTTAAAATGCGTTTTTTTGAAAATATAAAAGATATAAACGGAAAACATGGAATAGGCGTTGTGAGCGATTTGGATGAACAGCCTATTTATTTGAAATCAAAACTTGGGGAATTTTGTATAGTAAGCGCCGGCAGAATCGATAATATTAACGTCCTTGCAAAAGAAATGATGGAAGAAGGAATATGTTTTGGCGAAGTAAGCAAAAAGTCCGTAAACGCCACGGAACTTATTGCAAGGATTATCGCTACGGGCAGCGATATTAAAGACGGCATAGAAAAAATGTATAAGCGCGTCAAAGGTTCCGCTTCTATTTTACTGCTTAGCAAAGATGGAATTTATGCGGCCAGAGACAGTTTTGGCAGAAATACTTTAATTTTAGGACGCAAAGAAGGAAGCTGGGCGGTATGTTCTGAAACGGCTTCGTTTCATAATCTCGATTTTGAGCCTATAAGGGATTTAAACCCCGGCGAAATAGTTTTTATAGACTGCGCCAATCTGGAATGCAAAGTTTTAAATCAGGGAAATGACAAAAAACAAATATGCTCTTTTTTATGGATTTACACGGGTTTTCCGGCGTCAAATTATGAGGGTATCAATGCGGAAATTGTCAGGGAAGAAAGCGGGAAACTTCTCGCCAAGAGAGATAAAGATTTAAAAGCTGATTTGGTCGTAGGCGTTCCGGATTCAGGTTTTGCCCACGCAATAGGCTATGCGATTGAATCAAAAATACCTCTTAGAAGACCTTTAGTAAAATATACTCCAACCTATGGCAGAAGTTATACGCCGCCGTCGCAGTCAATAAGAAACGTTACCGCAAGAATGAAATTGATTGCAATTAAAGAAATTATTCAAAATAATATTATAGTGCTTCTTGAAGATTCGATCGTAAGAGGAACGCAGCTTAAAAACGTTACGGTTGAAAAATTCTGGAGGGCGGGCGCAAAAGAACTTCACGTGCGCCCCGCATGTCCGCCGCTTTTGTTTCCGTGCATTTACAGTACGTCGACAAGAACCAACAGCGAGCTTGTAACAAGAAGAGCAATTGCCGCCATAGAAGGCAAAGATATAGAAGACGTAAGCGAATATACAAATCCGGACAGCGAAAAATATGCAAAAATGGTCGAATGGATAAGAAAAGATTTAAACGTAACTTCATTAAAGTTTCAAAATATTGAAGACATGGTAAAGGCGATCGGACTTCCAAAAGAAAAATTGTGTCTTCATTGTTGGTTAGGCTGTTCAAATTGCCATGCAAAAGGAGAATAAAATGACTGTAAAACATGCAGAAGGCGCAAACAAGAAAAACGATGTATTTCTCTATGCTTTAAGCACGTGCGTATGGTGCAAAAAAACCAGAGCTTTTCTTGAAGAACTCGGAATAGATTATCATTACGAATATGTCGACTTGCTTACCGGAGACGAACGGGAAAAATCTCTTAGCGCGATTGAAACCTTAAACCCGCAAGGCGGTTTTCCTACGATGGTGATAAACAAAACAAAAGTCATAGTAGGCTTCAAACCCGAAGAAATATCGGAAATATTAAAATGATCGATAAAATTCAATCTTCCGAGCAGCTTTTGGAAATAATAAAAGATACTTTTATTGCTTTTCCATCAACCTAAACTTATATTCCATGACTTGATAATGATGGCGTATAAAAATATGTCTTTAGTGTCTGATTTGAATGCGTAAATATTGCTTCAATCATTGATCAATAAATGAAGGACACGACCAATATACATATTTAGAAGACTGATTAACTCTGGAATTAAAAAAACGAAAATTTCTTGATAAAATTCTACAAAAAACTAA
>JAISDI010000231.1 GCA_031264895.1 Endomicrobium sp.
AAGGAAAAGTCGTACATTATCTTGCGAAACAGGCAGATTACATTGTCCGCTACCAAGGCGGAAATAATGCCGGACACACCTTAATTTATGAAAACAAGCCGTTTGTTCTGCATCTGATACCTTCCGGAATATTGTTTCCGAAAAAAATATGTTTGATCACAAACGGAGTAGTCGTCGACCCGAAAGCTCTCAAAGAAGAAATCACTCTTTTAAATAAGAAAAAAATACCCGTTAAAGGAAGATTTTTCATAAGCGAACTTGCGCATGTCATTCTTCCCTATCATAAACTTATCGACGGTATTCTTGAAGAAGGAAACGTTAAAATAGGCACGACAAAAAGAGGCATAGGTCCCGCTTATGCCGATAAAGTCAAAAGAATAGGCATAAGAATAGCCGATTATGTCGAAAAAGACGTTTTTGAAGATTTGCTTGAAAAAAATCTCATCGAAAAAGCTCCCATCCTTGAAAAAAGCGGAATAAACATAAAAAAACTTAAATCTGACATATTGAAAGATCACAAAGAACTTTCAAAATATTTGAAACCTTTTATTGCCGACACAAGCCTTTTGCTCGACGCGGCAATTAAAAAGAATAAGAAAATCCTTTTTGAAAGCGCACAGGGAACTCTTCTTGATTTGGATTTTGGCACTTATCCTTTTGTTACTTCGTCAAACCCGATAGCGGGCGGAGTAGGCACGGGCGCGGGCGTGGGGCCGAGCAATATAGATAAAGTTCTTGGCGTGGTAAAAGCGTATACTACCAGAGTAGGAGAGGGGCCTTTTACTTCTGAACTTTTTGACGATATGGGAAAATTTTTAAGAGAAAAAGGCGGAGAATACGGAGCCACTACCGGAAGACCGCGCAGATGCGGCTGGTTTGACGCCGTCGTGGTGCGCCACAGCGTGAGAGTGAGCGGCATAAAACATCTTATTTTAACAAAGCTCGATTGTATGGAAGATATAGATACTGTTAAAATATGTACGGCATACAAATATAAAGGAAAAATATACAAAGAAATGCCGGCGTCAAGAACCGTTCAGGCAGGCTGTAAGCCGGTTTATGAAGAAATGCCGGGTTTTAAAGGAAAGGTCAAAGGTATTACGGATTTCAAAAAGCTTCCTAAAAACGCACAAAAATATATCAAACGTCTGGAAGAGCTTGTCGGAGCGAAAATAGATTTAATATCGCTCGGAAGAAAAAGAGAGGAAACTATAGAAGTGAAGAAAGGAGTAAAATGGTTTTAAAAAAGGGATATTTGGCTCTTGAGTCCGGAAAAGTTTATGAAGGGCGGTCTTTCGGCTCGGAAACGGAATCGTCGGGTGAAATCGTATTCAACACGGCAGTGTTCGGATATCAGGAAATTATGACGGATCCTTCTTCTTTCGGACAGATCACGTGTTTTGCCCATCCGCATATTGGCAATTACGGATGCAATAAAGATTCAAACGAATTTAAAAAAGTTTGTTCCGCAGCAATTATAGTAAGAGAAAACAGCGCTATCGCATCTAATTTATTTTCGGAATTTTCTCTGTCAGAACTGCTTATAAAAAATAATGCCGCCGGTATCGAAAATGTCGATACGAGGGCATTGACAAAACATATCGCAGATAACGGCTCAATGAAAGCCGTTGTTTCTTTTTTGGGGGAATATCCTTCAAATTTGGCTGAACGCGCCAAGAATTTAAAAATTGACGATACAAAATATATTGCCGAAGTTTCGACCAAAGAGAAATACGCGTACTGTCAGGGCGACGCGGGCATTATAGGCATTATCGATTACGGCTGTAAAAACGCTTTTTTAAAAGGGATCGCTTCAAAAGGCTATAAAATAGTAGTGTTTCCTTATAATGTATGCGCAAAGGAAGTTTTGGAATCCGGCATTTCAGGGCTTTTCCTTTCAAACGGGCCGGCAAAAGCGCCGGAAGAATTGTCACAGACGATCAAAGAAATAATCGAAACCGATCCCACCCTTCCCGTGTTTGCCGTATGCGCTGGTTTTCAGGTTTTGGCAGGGGCATTTGGCGGAAAATTTTCAAAACATAAAATAGGAAGGCACGGCGCAAACCACCCTGTTAGAAATCTTACGGCCAATAAAATTGAAATCACTTCGCAAAATAACGCCTATACTCTTGACCGTTCTTTTGAAAAAAACAGCGATTTAATAATTACGCATATCAATCTTTTCGACGGCGCAATACAAGGTTTTAAACATAAAAAATATCCGGTTTTCGGCGTGCAGTATCATCCGGCGGCGTCAATGTCCGAAACTTCGTATTTGTTTGAAACGTTTTTCGAGGCGGTAAACAAAAATGCCTAAAAGAACCGATATTAAAAAAATACTTATAATAGGTTCCGGGCCTATAGTTATCGGGCAGGCCTGTGAGTTTGACTATTCGGGCGTTCAGGCAATTAAAGCGCTCAAAAAAGAAGGTTATAATATCGTTCTTGTCAATTCGAATCCCGCCACGATCATGACCGATCCCGAATTTGCCGACGCCACTTACGTTGAGCCTTTGGTTGCGGAAATAGTCGAAAAAATAATCGAAAAAGAAAAACCCGACGCCATACTGCCGACTTTGGGCGGGCAGACGGCTTTAAATCTCGCTGCGGCTCTGCATGAAAAAGGAATTCTTGAAAGACATAAAGTAGAACTTATCGGAGCAGATTTTAAAACCATAGAAGCTGCCGAAGACAGAAAAATGTTTAGAAAAACTATGCAAAGCATAGGTATGGATCTTCCGCAAAGCGATTATGCTTACACGCTTGACGAAGCGTTAAAAATATCCGAAGAGATAGGTTTTCCGTGCATAGTCAGGCCTTCTTTTACTTTAGGCGGAGTCGGCTCGGGAATGGTTTTTACTAAGGAAGAATTTATAGATATCGCTTCAAACGGTTTGCAGGCAAGCCCGATAAACGAGATTTTAATAGAAGAATCCGTTTTGGGCTGGAAAGAGATGGAAATGGAAGTTATGCGCGACACGTCCGATAACTGCATAACAATATGTTCCATAGAAAATTTTGACGCGATGGGAATACATACCGGAGATTCGATCACGGTCGCGCCGGCCATGACGATGAATGCCAAAGAATACGCGAAAATGAGAGACGATTCTTTCAAAATACTCAGAGCAGTAGGCATGAAGTCCGGCGGCGCAAATATTCAGTTTGCCATAGACCCGAAAACAGGAAGGCAGGTCGTTATAGAAATGAATCCGCGCGTGAGCCGTTCTTCCGCGCTTGCCTCAAAAGCGACGGGCTTTCCGATAGCAAAAGTTTCAAGCCTGCTTGCGGTCGGCTATACTCTTGACGAAATTCAAAACGATATGACGGCGCCGCGTCCCGCCTCTTTTGAGCCTACCGTCGACTATCATGTAGTAAAAGTTCCGCGTTTTGCTTTTGAAAAATTTTCAGGAACGAATCAGACGCTCGGCACCGCTATGAAATCCGTAGGAGAAACTATGGCTTTAGGCAGAACTTTCAAAGAAGCTCTTCAAAAAGCCGTAAGAGGTCTTGAAGTCGGCAGGAGCGGGCTGGGAGCGGACGGGCATTTAGGAGACGCCGAAACGGAAGCTTATTATGACGGCGGCGGCGCTCTCAGGCAAAAAGCGCTTGAAGAAGTAAAATACAAACTCGGCACGCCCAACTGCGACAGATTGTATATGATAAGACTTGCAATGAAATTTGCAATGAGCCTTGACGAAATATACGATATTACGAAAATAGATAAATGGTTTTTAAACCAGATAAAAGAAATAGTTGATTTTGAAGACGAAATCCGCGGGGTTTTTGAGCTTGAAGAAGAAAAACAAAAAGAAATTATTTTTAAAGCCAAACAGTACGGATTTTCGGATAAACAGATAGCGAATCTAAACGGGAAAAATCCGCTTGAAGTCAGACAGATAAGAAAAAATCTCGGAATTATTCCTTCATATAAAACCGTTGACACTTGCGGCGGCGAGTTTGAATCTAAAACGGCGTACTATTATTCCTCTTATGAAAGCAAAGATGAAGTTCCTGTAAATAAAAACAGCGCAAAAGTTATAATTTTAGGAGCAGGCCCGAACAGAATAGGGCAGGGAATAGAGTTTGATTATTGCTGCGTGCGCGCGGTTTTGTCTTTTAAAGAAGAAGGTTATGAAACGATAATGGTCAACTCAAACCCGGAAACCGTTTCTACCGATTACGATACGGCGGACAGACTTTATTTTGAACCTCTTACATATGAAGATGTTTTAAATATCGCCGAAAAAGAAAAACCCGAAGGCATTGTGGTTCAGTTTGGCGGGCAGACTCCTTTAAATCTTGCAGCAGAACTTGGCAAGGCAGGCTTGAAGATCCTCGGAACGCCGATCGAATCCATAGATCTGGCCGAAGACAGAAAACTTTTTGGCAAAGTTTTGGAAAAACTTCAAATCCCGCAGGCAAAATCCGGAACGGCGGTAAATTATCACGAAGCAAAAAAAATAGCCGCAGAAATAGGCTATCCGGTTATGGTAAGGCCGTCATACGTTTTGGGCGGAAGAGCCATGGAAATAGTTTATGACGAAACCTCCCTTGAAACATATATTTCCGCCGCGTCAAACGCCAGTCCGGGAAAACCTATACTGATAGATAAATTTTTAGACAAAGCCGTTGAAGTCGACGTTGACGCGCTTTGCGACGGCAAAGACGTATATGTCGCGGGAATTATGGAACATATAGAAGAAGCGGGGATCCACTCCGGAGATTCGGCCTGCGTTCTTCCTTCGAACACTTTAAGTTCTAAAATTCTCGATACGATAAGAAAATATACTATTGACCTTGCAAAAGAAATAGGCGTGAAAGGTTTGATAAATATACAGTTTGCCGTTAAAGACGACAAGGTTTATATTCTTGAAGCAAATCCGCGCGCTTCAAGAACAACTCCATACGTTTCAAAAGCTACGGGCATACAGCTTGCCAAACTTGCTGCAAAAATAATGACAGGCAAAAAACTTTCAGAGCTTCTCCCGAAAGAACTTTTAAACGGGCCTTCGCAGCCGATAAAATATGTTACGGTAAAAGAGGTAGTTTTGCCGTGGACCAGGTTTTCAAACGTGGATACGGTTTTAGGGCCGGAAATGAAAAGTACCGGAGAGGTTATGGGCATTGATATTGATTTCGGCAGAGCGTTTGCAAAGGCAGAACTTGCAGCCGGTTCTCTTCTTCCTGAAAGAGGCTCAATACTTGTAAGCATAGGCGCTGAAGGAAAAGAAGAAGCGCTTCCCATAATCAAAGAATTTGCGGATATGGGTTTTGAAATTTATGCCACAAAACACACGGCTGAATTTTTTAACTCGAACGGCGTAAAAGCAAAAGAAGTCGTAAAAATTGCTGAAGGCAGACCGAATGTCGTAGATATAATTGCAAATAAACAGGTGAATTTTATTATAAATACTCCGTCGGGAGCAAAGAGCCGCAAAGACGGATACCAGATAAGAAGAAACGCCGTGATGTACGGCGTTCCCATAGTAACTACTTTGGCTGCGGCAAAAGCATCTCTTGAGGGGATAAAAGCCAAGAAGAAATGCGATTGGGCAGTCGGTTCTCTTCAGGAATACTATAAGAAAAATTAAAAATGAAAGTAAAACTTTTAAAATTTACTCATGATCCGGAAAAAACGTGCGCTACGGCGGCAAGGTTATGCTACAGCGCTTCCGGCATAGACGAAATATCCGAAAAATTTACCGAAGAGAAAATAAAAGCTCTTTTAGATAAAGTCATTTCTTCCGGACATCATTCGGTTTTGGAACATGTATCTTTCACTTTTGGCGTCGAAGGCGTTTCGCGGGCTTTGCTTGCGCAGCTTACAAGGCACAGAATAGCCTCGTTTTCCGTGCAAAGCCAAAGGTACGTAAAATTTGAAAACGACATTGAATTTATCATACCGCAAACCATACAAAAAGACGAAAATCTTTTGAAGAAATATAATGACTTTTTAAAGAACACGGAAAAACTTTATAAAGAATATCTTGAAGCGGGCATTCCCGCAGAAGATGCCAGATACGTTTTGCCAAATGCTTCCGCCACAAAAATTATCATAACCATGAACGCGCGTGAACTGAGACATTTTTTTGCGCTGAGATGCTGCAACAGAGCGCAGTGGGAAATAAGAGAAATGGCGTGCAGGATGCTCAATTTTGTAAAAAAAGAAGCGCCGGTTTTATTCTCGGATGCGGGACCGGATTGTCTAAGGCATGGCTGCAATGAAAGTTTTCCCTGCGGCGCTCCATGGAAGAAAAAATAATTTCTGAAAACAAAATGAAAAAATCACAAGTTTTTCTATTGATCGGATTGATGTTTATTACCGTATTCGTATTTTATCCGGCGCTTAGTGCGAATTTTGTAGCTCTCGACGACGGCGCAATGGTGGCGGAAAACCGGAAAATACGTTCTTTATCTCCTTCAAATTTTAAAGCGCTGCTTTTGGAACCGCATTATAAGCTTTATCATCCCATCGTAAATCTTTCGTATGCCGTTGAATATCATTTTTTCGGCGCTGATCCGTATATTTATCATGCGGACAATCTCATTCTTCATCTTTTTAGCACGCTTTTCGTATTTTTCATATTTTTCCGTCTTACGAAAAAGAATTACGCTTTGTCTTTTATAACGGCGTTCGTATTTGCATGTCATCCGATGCACGTTGAGCCGGTAGCGTGGATAACCGGCAGAAAAGACACGCTGTATGCGTTTTTCTTTCTTGCCTCATGGCTTGCATATTTGAAAGCTTACTCTTATCAGGGAAAGAAATATGTTTGCTTTATTGCCATTTCTCTTGTTTTGTTTTTATTTTCGTGTCTGTCAAAATCTATGGCGGTAACGCTGCCGGCGGTTTTAATTCTTTGCGATTGGTTTACCGGCGAAAAGTTTGACAAAAAATCATTGTTAAAATATTTGCCTTTTATAGCCGTAGCGGCGGCATTTTCGCTTATTACTTATTTGATGTATTACACGCAGGGACAAAAGTCGGATTTTACTCTTTATACATTGTTCGTAAATTTCGTGTCAGCGCATTTTAACGCGCTGTTTTATATTGTAAAGTTTATGATTCCGGTAAAACTTTCCGCAGTTTATCCGCACTTTTATAATGTAAAATTAAACCCGCCGGATTATATTTTGTACTCGCCTGCGCTGTTGTACGGTATTGCGGTTTTGGTATTGTACAGTTTAAAAAAAACAAAAAATATTTTTTTCGGGTCTGCTTTATTTGCAATTGTAATGCTGCCGGTAATAAACATACTTCCGACGGGCGTATCGCCGGTCGCAGACAGATATGCGTATATATCTTTCATAGGTTTTGCTTATGTTTTGGCGTCGGGAATAATGTTTTTGTACGTCAATATCCGTAAGAAATATATTAAGATTTTATTTTCCGCAGCCGTTTCGGCAGCGATGATAATAATGTGTTTTACTGCGCATACAAGAGCGGAAAAGTGGCATGACTCCGGAACTTTATTTGAAGATATGGTAAAAAATTATCCGGGAGAGATGTCAAAAGCTTATTCGCTGAGAGCCATCGGCTATAAAGAAAAAGGAATGGAAAAAAAGGCCGAAAAGGATTTAGAAATGGCCTTATATCTGGATCTTCGCAATACGGAAGCCGCATGTGTGCTTGCAACTATACGTATCGGACAGAAAAAATATAACGAGGCTCTGCGCCTGTACAGTCTGCTTTATTATGACGACTACAATATAGAAGTCGTTTATATGTATTCTTCCAGAATTTATTATGAAAAACAACATAAGGATAAAGCTTTTGAGATCATAAAAGACGGCATAAAACGATTTCCGAACATATATTATTTTTATAATACTCTTTCCATATTTTACGCTTATGAAAAAGAATACGATAAAGCCGTAGAATCTCTTCAAAAATCAAAACGACTAAATCCCAAATACGGGGAAACGTACAAAGATATTGCCCAACTTTATGATATACTCGGCAAATTTACTCTTGTAGAAAAAGAATATAAAGAAGGCATTTTAAATTGTCCTGACAGCAGGAATTTATTGTACGGTTTGGGAGAATTCTATTTCAATTTTAAAGATTTAGGAAATGCTTCCGTAATATTTATGAAAACGGTCAAAAAATTTCCGGGTGATTTTGAATCGTATCTTTATCTGGGCAATATAGAAAGCATAAATGGCAATTTTAAGAAAGCGCTGTACTATTACACTCTTGCAGTGCTGATAAAAAACGATTATGCTCAGGCATACTTTGCAAGAGCGCAGGTACATCTTGAAATGAACAATTATTTGAAATCCGCGCAAGACGCCAAGTATGCAAAATCATTGGGTTTTAATATAAATCAGGATTATGAAAAAGAGCTGAAACAAAAAAGCGGCATTAGCATAAGTGAATCGAAATGATAACAATCCGGCAGACTTTAATGCTTGCGGCATTGATGATCATTACCGTCCTTGTTTTCTATCCGGCGCTTAATTCGGATTTTATAAACCTTGACGATAGAGTAATGATAACTAACAACCCAAAAGTCCGTTCCCTGTCGGCTGAAAATGTCAAATCACTGCTTCTTGAACCGCATATAAAACTGTACCATCCTTTAGTAAACCTTTCATATGCCGTCGAATACAAATTTTTTGGCGCAGATCCGTATCCTTATCATTTAAACAATATATTTCTTCATCTTTTCAATACGCTTTTCGTATTTTTTATATTTTTCCGGCTGACAAATAAAAATTTTATCATTTCGTTTATAACCGCATTGATATTTGCCTGCCATCCAATGCACGTTGAACCGGTGGCATGGGCGTCCGGCAGAAAAGATACATTGTATGCGTTTTTCTTTCTTGCCGCATGGCTTACGTATTTGAAAGCTTATTCTTATGAAGGCAGAAAACATGCCTGCTTTATATTTTTTTCGATGGTTTTATTTTTGTTTGCCTGTCTGTCTAAAAGTATGGCTGTAACTTTTCCGGCAGTATTAATTCTTTCCGACTGGCTTCAAGGGCGCGGATTTAATAAAAAAAGCATATTAAAATATATTCCGTTTATAATAGCCGCAGCCGTTTTTTCATTAAGTACTTATATATTGTATTATACGCCGGATGACAAGCAGGAATTTACGCTTTACGCATTATTTGTAAATTTTGTGTCCGCTCATTTTAACATACTGTTTTATATGACAAAATTTCTTTTTCCAGTAAAACTTTCGGTAATATATCCGCATTTTTTTGACGTAAATTCAATTGTTCCCAGTTATATTCTGCGTTCTCCGGCTCTGTTATACGGGATAATAATTTTAATAGTTTATAGTTTAAAAAAAACAAAGACGGTTTTTTGGGGATTTGCTTTTTTTGTAATGACCGCGCTTCCAGTACTTAACATACTTCCCGCCGGCATTTCGCCCGCAGCCGACAGATATACTTATATTCCGCTCATAGGTTTCGGATATATTGCCGCTTCCGGCGCGGCTTTTTTGTACGGCATGATAAAAAAAGAGTATATCAGGGCGGCATTTATGGCGTCGCTGTCAGCATTGATGATCATAATGTGTATGACTGCGCAGACAAAAGCGGAAAAATGGCATAATGAAAAAACTCTTTTTGACGATGTGATAAAAAATTATCCTGGCGAACTCTCTAAAGCGTATGAAATAAGAGGCGTTTTTTATAGAGAATCCGGCATGAACGCGCAAGCAGAAAAAGATTTTGCAATGGCTTTGTTTTTAGATAAAGAGTCGTATTTGGCGATATATTCTCTTGCCGGATCGCTGAGGGAAAAAGGCGAATACGATAAAGCTCTTGAAATGTACGCCGCCTTGCCGGAATATGACGTAAATATTTCAAAAGCCCGCGCTTTTTCGGCAAACATATATTATGACTATAAAAAAGATGCCGAAACCGCGCATAAAATAATTGATAAAGCGTTAAAATCTTTCCCTGACGATTTTCTTCTAAACATAACTTTGGGAACTTTTTATTCAAATGAAAAGAAATATGACCAAGCCATACAATATTTTCAAAAAGCAAAAAAAATATATCCCGATAATAGCAGACCGTACATATATCTTGCTGATGTTTACAAGCAAACGGGAAGAGAAGACCTCATGCGGCTGGAATATGCGCAAGGCATACGAAAATGCATCAATGACGGATTACTTTTTGAAAAATTCGGCGAATTATATTTTGAGGCAGGATCATACGAAAGCGCCGAAAAGATTTTTAGCTATGCGGTAAAAATATATCCCGACAATTACAAAGCTTACGATTATCTTGGCAATATTTGCGCGATCAGGGAAGATCATGCAAAAGCATTATACTATTTTACGCTTTCAGTTTTAGTGCGCAACGACTATGCACCGGCATATTTTCATCGTTGTGCAGTTCATCTGGAAAATGAAAATTATGCAAAAGCTTTAGAAGACGCGCGCAGGGCAAAAGAGCTTGGTTTTAAATTGCCTGAAGAATTTCAAAAAGAAATAAGACAAAAAACATCAATAATTTTATAGAATATTAGAGCTTATTTTGGCCAAACACATGTACGTAATTTGTGTGAACACGCCCTAGTAATTCCATTAGAGCTAAAATTTCTAATGGAAGCCATTAGAAGTTGTTCGTCATTCCCGAGTGTCGTAATCGGGAATTTTTACTAAAG
>JAISDI010000234.1 GCA_031264895.1 Endomicrobium sp.
AAATAAATTATTTGGCTTGTTCGAGTTCCACAGAAGTTTCTTTTTCTATTTTTTTATCGTCTTTATCAGTTGTTTCCGTAGGCATTTTTTCTTCTTGTGCAGCGGCAGCCGCTTTAAGTTTTTCGGCTGTTTTTATCATTTCTGCCGTAGGCGGATCACTTATTTCATACGACATTTCCGCATCGTTTCCTTTTAAAGCTTCTCTCGTATATACGCATTTGGGATTCCACAACAGCCAGCTGCCGACTTCGTTATCGTAAGAAGCCTGAATCTGCGTCCTGACTTCATTTTTCCCGTAATTATGTCCCATAGAAAAATCTTGCAGCCACGGACGCAATTTTTCTTTAGGAAGCCTTTTTAAAGCGCCTTCTATGCCTTTATATACAATTATATAAGGTTGTTTATTCGGCTCGGCAACTCCGTATTCTCCTTTACCGTAATGAGACGGGTAAACCATAGGGCTTACATAATCGACCCATTCTGTCATTTCGACTATTTTTTGTCCTATGCCCATATCGTCTTTTGCGGTTGTCGTCAAACCGAATACGTCGATCGATATTTTTGCGCCTTTTTCTTTAAGCCTTTTGTTTGCTTCTTTTAAAAATTCCACCACTGCTTTTGAGGCGGTTTCGCTTGAATGATTTTTATTGCTGTAACGGCAGTTTTTTGTGTTTCCGTCCGAGGGAAATCTTATATAATCAAACTGTATTTCTTCAAAACCCAGTTCGATCGCCCTTTCGCATATTTCAAAAGTATATTCCCACGCGTCTTTATTGTAAGGATCAAGCCACGTTATGCCTTTTTTGTCAGTCCAAAGCGTACCGTCCGGCTTTTTTACTCCCATAGAAGGCTTTTTTCTCGGCATTAAATTGTCCCTGAAAACTACTACTCTGGCGATGGTATAAATATTTTTCTCTTTTAACTGCGCAATATACTGCGCGGCATTGGGAATAGCTTTAAAATAAGCTCCGTTATCATTTGCGGTTTTTACTCCGTCGATATATACCTGCCCTTCCATTTCTTTTATATCGATGACCGCAGTGTTAAGTTCGGTATTGTCAAATAAATCTATGACTGCGGTTCTGTGCTTGCCAGGGCCGCTTATCCATGCAGACAGATGGATTCCTCTTACAAACCTTTCAGGTTCCGGAGCGGCTTCGACGGAAATGTCTTCGGCAAGCGTTTCGGCTATTGTCTCTTCCTGCGGATATTCAAGAATAACCGTCTTTGAACTTGATGCTATGCTTGCGCATGCAGACGTCAAAAGCAATGCAAATAAAGATAATGTTGCAACAAATTGTTTAAAAGTTTTTTCATTCATAGTATGACTATTCTAGTGAAAATCGTTCTTTTTGTCAATTAAACGTCAAATCGCCCAGTTGAAAAAAATTTTTGGTATAAGTATAATAATAACTTATATGAATATGAAAAAAATAATATTTTCATTTGTATTGATAGCGCAGTTTGCAGTTTTATCTTTTGCCGCCGGCGGAAGATATATAGTGTTTTTTGCCGAGACTTCTGATATTGCGGAAAAAGTTTCCGATAAAATACTTTTTTCAAAAAGATTTTGTATTACGGTACCGATCGTTTCGGGAAGCACGATTCCGGCTTCCCTTGAAGAGCTTGTGTCCAGAGGCAGAGTCGAGCCGTCTCTGGTATTTGAGCCGGAGCCTGTATTTCCGATTTTGTCGACCGTTTACGGTTCAAGCGAGAAAAAGACTGACAGGCAGGGTTTTAACGATTTTGTTTCCGGCGGAATAAACGCTTTTGCAGCCGGCGTCAATAAAGAGAAGTTCGGCGTATTTTTGCATTCCGGAGAAGTTTCTCACAATATATTGTATTATTTTGCGGGATTAAATCTTTCATGGATCAATATCGAGAATATGGAAGAGAGTTTTAAGGGAGCTTACGAAATCGACGGTATCGCCGCTTTTTCAATGTACAAAAATTTCCCTACGGCGCAAAAAGACGTTATGAAATGGCTTTCCGCCAGAAAAGAAGACGTGATCCCAGTACTTCTTACAAAAAAACATTTGCGCAATACGGAATTTATGGAATACATTATAGATTTATTTGACAGAAGCAAATATATAATACCCGCAGTTCCTCTTTACGTTTCAACAATAGAACGCGATATGATCCCCGAAAACGAATCCGTTTCTTTTAAGCTGCTTTCGGTAAAGCCGGCTGTTATGACTAGACTTTATTCGGCGGTATCTTCTATCAACGATTACAGAAACTCTTCTGATTTTATCGAATATTCATTTAAAAACGCTCAAAGCGAATTAGTGTATTTGTGCAGTTACGATTTATTAAAAGGAGTTTCTGCCGATAAAATTGCAAGCCGCAGGATGTTCGACGCCGCATACGGCAATATATACAGGCTTTTAGGCGAGGAAGCTCCGAGCGATAAGGAACTTTATGCAAAAAAAACTCTCATAACCGGCAGCAATTTATATACCGGCACGGAAGAAGTTTTACATACCGAAATAATCTCAATTGACGGCGGCGTATCGATAAACAGCGACGGCATACTGAAAAATCTTAAAATAGCGTCAAAAGAAGGTTTAGTAAATGTGGCGTTTTCATTTGAAAACGGTGCGGCATGGGATGAAAGAGTTTCTTATATTGACTTATATATAGATATGAATAATTTTGAAGGGGCAGGTTCCACCCCGATGATGCAGGATATTGACGGTTACCTTACGCCTGATTCTGCTTGGGAATACGCTTTAAGAATCGACAAAGATAAAATTTTATTGTACAGGCACTCGGCGGATTCGATAACGTTTTTAGCAGAAATGCAAAGTTCGTTTCATGATTCTGAAACGTCTTTTTCAATTCTTCAAAAACATATAAGAGGAAACCCGTCAAATTGGGGATACCAAATAGTCGCCGTAAGCGAACTTAACAATAAACCGCAAATAGTTGATTTCTTCGTCAACAGCGCCCAAAGCAGAGAAGTTTTTCTTTCAATAAAACCTTTCCAAATCCCAGCCGTCCGTTTGAAAAAATAACAGCCGCAGTAAATAATGGGATTTCTATAAAAACCTAAAAAAGTTCATTGCCGTTGCTCTTCAGTATTCGTCGTAATCAACCCACTTGTTTGTATTTAACGCCTGACTTTCCTATAAACCCAGATATTTCATTAGAGCTAAAATTTTCTAATGGAATCCATTAGAAATAATGAAGAATAATAGATTGAAAACACAATGAGTTATGCAAAATAAAAAAGGTCAAAAAAAGCATAGGAATGAAAGGTAACAAATAGGTATTTCTAAAATACTGTTCGTCATGCCCGAAATTTGTAATCGGGCATTTTTACTAAAGATGTTTTTGTTTTACGACGAAAGTGGAT
>JAISDI010000261.1 GCA_031264895.1 Endomicrobium sp.
TTCAAAGACAGTGCAATATGTTTTTACTTTTGTGGCTACATACGCGGCTTCTAAGCTAATACCTTCTTTAGTGATCTCGGCTTTGTCAACGATTTTTACCGCATTGATTTCAGCTGTTCCCATAATATTGATAGCCATAATAACGATCACTATATGTTTTGCAATTTGGAGAAATATTATAGGCTCAATGATTCTTGGCAGAGCCGGATATAATAAAACAACAAAGTTTAAAGGCGGGATATTAAAGTTTTTAGGCAGGAAATTTAGAGGGCTTGGAGATGAATTTGGAAACTGGAGTAAGGAAAATGGAGGAGATTTTTATAATCTGAAAAAAACTAAAGATGCAAAGGATAATGACGGCATTGTAGAAGTTGACTCCGCAGTTGTGGAAGATTATCATAAACAAATCAGCATGGCAACTGAAGATGAGATCAAAGAATTAAATGAGGACAGGCAGCTTCAGGTAAAACAGCTTATGTTTGCCGTATATTGGAATGGTTTTATTAACGGTATGCAAGATGATTCTTCTATAAGTCCGGATGACCGCAAAAAATTTAAATTTAAATTCCAAATTAATGGGGTAGATGTAGAAGACGATATTAATAATGCAGACGTTTGGAATGAGAATGTACATATAACCGTAGTTCCGGATATGGGCGTATATAAAAAGCTTCAATACAGAGCAAGAAGGCAGCTATATAATGATTACAGAAACTCTTTTGTTTTGACGCGCAATATAGAGCGTATGAAATTAAACTCGATAGGAGATTTTAATGAAGGTACTTTGACCCCTATAGGAGGAGAGATAGCTAAAATCTTCCTTTATTTAAAAGGTCAGGGCGGCGCAGGCGTAGAATTCATAAGAGGCGGCAGGAGCTTGCTGCAAACCCGTATCAGAGATTTAGCCGAGAATATATCTTTTGCCGGTGAACTTAAATATCTGTATGAGAGGTTAAAAGAAGGCAAATATGTGAATGTTGATACGGGGAAAATAGAGAAAAGAGCGCTTACGGATGACGATAATGAAGCGCTTGGAAGATTAAAAGATTTGCTGGATGAGATCCAAGCCGGTACGTATAATGACAAAATGCCGATGTATAGAAAAGACGGTTCGGAAATACCGGACTGCTGGGTAAGAAATCAAATAGAATGGTGGCTGTCAAGAAGAAATCAGCCCGCAGGGAAAACTGTTTATGAAAATGTCAGCGCATACAAGCAGGCTCTCAGAATGAATTATGAATTTGAATACGGAAGAAAAAAAGATGACGTTATAGCTGCTGAAAAGCAGAGACTTATTGATGAAAACGGCGGTAAAGATAAGACTTTGCAAGACAGAAACCAAATTTGGGAAAGCATTAAAAATGAAAAAGGCTGGAATAATGCGAACATCAATGAAAATGAAGCGCTTTGGGAAAGCAGTATAAATCATTTTATATCAGAACATTACCACTATGGGGCTTCTTTCCAGGGAGGGTATGCCGCTGCTGTACAAACGCTTGATGCAAAGAGAGATAGAAGTATAGGAACGCTCGCATCAGAAAAATCTAATATACAGTATGCATTGGGCATGTGGGAATTGGTAAAAATGTTCCCACAGGATTTGAGCGTACCCAATCTCGCACAATTTACAATGACGGAAAACGATTATAACATGTTAATAGAATTGAAAAAACAAAATAAAACCTCATCCTATCAGGATGAACTTATATCTTACTATAACGAATCGAAAAAAGATAAGGGAAACGTAAAACTTGGAATGGCAAAGGTTTTGAAGTTAGAAAAACTTACTTTTGCAAAGTATAATAAGTTGGAAGGAGAAGTTAACGCTTTAAAATCTCTAATGAAAGGTAATTTAAATGATGCAATGGACGACAGAATTATGCTTTATAAAGCCGCCAGATTGGAGATAAGAGATAAGGGCGATGAATATTATAGGAACCAAGTTGACGAAAATATCATTACTTTTGATAATGTTGATTTGAATTATGATCAATACATCGAATTGGTAACTTTCGTGCATAATCATGACCAATTAATAAAAGACTTAGCTAATTTAAACAAAGACTTAACTCAAGCTGTGAAAAACGGCGGTAACGTAAACGAGGTACAAGAAAAAATTAATGAAAAACAAAAGCAAATTTTGGAAAATAATAAAAGTCAGGAAGAAATTTTGAAACAACTAAAAGAAATGTTAGTTGATGCAAAGGATGATGTAATGAAAGCTGCAAATGCAACAGATGCCGCGATGGCTGCAGTTATAGTAGCCCGTTTGGAGAGAAGAATTGCAGTTATGGAGCTGATAATTAAAATGATAGGAGATGAGAAGTTAAGAGAAGAGATTAAAGGTAAATTTGAGAGCATAGACAATAAAATTTATCAGAAAGGTTTGGATTTATTTGAAAAATCCGGTGAAGTGATCGAAGTTGTAGGCTATGATTCGCAGAGGAACACCGTTAGGCCGTCAATAGGCCCTTTTGGTCTGCAGGAGCAAGGCAAAGTTGGCAATCAGTGGTTTGGTTTGGGCGCATTAGCTCATAAATATCTCAGTAAAATAACGCTTAAGACCTATGATACAAACCAAGGAACCAATCCCGGAAATCCGCATAAAGAAATCTCCGGAACTGCAGCTATAATCTACGATCATACGGTCGCAAGTTCGGCATATTCCGAAGACATATTAAGTATGTTGAACAATGGCGTAGGTTTCTTTTCTGCAGTGGCAGACAGAGCCTTTAATTTATTCGTACAGCCGTTTATGGCATGGTTAGGAGTTATATTCGAGTACGGACATCCTACAAGTCACAGGATGAACATAATATTTATGTACGGCGGAACAAGCGCTAATGTTGTCAGCGAAGATTATGGCCTTGCCATAAGAATTTTATTGGTCGTTATGTTCGGAGTTCCGGGCGCCGCTTACAGGATAATAAGAATTTTCGGGCCTGAAACTTATAAAATGAGAGAAAGAACTGTAGACGGTTTCCTTTCAATGTACCAAAAATTCGCAAACGGCGCACCGGAAATTATAGGTTCTTACACTCAAAGGCTTTTAGACAAAGGCTCAATGAGCCATGATGCCGCAAGAAGAATGTCCATTATACAGGCCGGAACCGGTTTTTTCTTTACGTCTATATTGTCCGTAGCTTTCATTACTTCCACCATAGTTATAGTTATGTTCACCGGTTTTAGTATTTATCCGGTACTGGGAGTAATGGGCATTGCCATTGCAGGCATATTGGGAGTTCTGCTCTCATTTGTAAACGTAATGGATGCCATTATTACCGATGCAATGATGGAACCTGACAGAAAATGGTATTATCCGGTTACGTTTATTGCAGGCTCAATCAAATTGTTTATTCTTCAGATTTTTGCTTCTTTTGCAAACGGCGTGAAGCAGGGTCTTGAAGGATTATCCAAATATATAGCGACCGGAAGGTTTGACGGTACAAGCGGACAGCCTCTATATGGCAAAGGCAGCATATTTAATGCTTTAGTAGACACTGTTTTCAAAAAAGGAGCCGTTTACTTTGTGCTTATAATCGGCTCAATATTTATTTTTCAAAGCATTGCAGTTATATTTTCCGTACTATTTATATTTGTCGTATTTTCTCTTTTCCAGCCTATTAAATATCTCAGAGGTTTTGACAAGGATGTTTTTGGTTCTGAATCATGGAAAAGAAATATTAAGGATTCTTTTCAAGCTTGGACTAAAGATGTCAAGCATGTCTTCAAAGGAGAACGTGATCAGGTCCAAGAGAAGAGAAACTTCATAGAAGTTGTTGCCATCGGCGGAATTATGTGGTTTTTTTCTATGATGTTCATATTAAATACGTTCATGCTTACACTCTTTGCCGCTCCTTTTTCAAAAAAAGCAAGAACAAGCATAAAAGAACTTTTTAGCTCCAAATCCAGCCTCAAAACGGGGGGCAGGGCAGCAGCATATAGCATACTAATGACTCTTGCAGGCATAGGAGTTTTTGTCTATGGAGTTTTTGGCTTGTATGTTTCTTTAAGCCTTGTAGGCTTGTATGTCCTATTTTCCACTATTCCAAGTCTTGGCACATATCTGAAAGATAAATCTCCGCTATTACCTTATTTCTTTATAGGCGCCGGTTTTGTCAGCGCTGTTATATGGTATGTCGGGCTGGGCGGTTGGCAAATCTTTGCAGCTATATATATTGTATCTGTTATCATGTCCGTTTTTATAAAAGGTAAAGCTAACACTGCGCCGGCATTCATATTGCCGTTTCCTTTCTTGTTTGGCGGCAAAAAAACTGCCGGAACTGAAGATGTTAAGCAGGAGGATGCTGTAGTTCCTGAAACCCCGGCTCCGGCTCAGCAGAAGGATGCTGTAGTCCCTGAAGAAGCGGCTTTCGTGCAGCAGGCAGCTAAAAAAACAACGCGGCAGGCGGCGGTGCAAGCTCGTATGGCTGAAGCGGCAAACGACAGACAGGAAATTTTCTCATTTGTCTTTGGGGAAAATTATGAAGGCAAGGGTTTTACGATAAACGCAAAAGAGCTTTTCAGCGATGGCAGGATCAGAGTTTCTAAAGACGATATTAAAAAATTTGTAAATAATCTCAAAAACGAGGGCATAGACATAGCTTCTCTTGAAGGCAAAGATATTCCTTCGAAAATGATAAGAAAAATGCAAGACGCTGAGGAACTCAACAAATTTTTGGGAAAACTCGTAACCTACAAAGCGGATTTGACCATAGACAACATAATAGATCCGCCGGTAAAAATAAGAGTTGCGCAAGAGGGCGTCAGAAACGCTTTTGCAAGAAAGATGGCTATTAAAGGCGTCGAAAAATGGATAAAGGACAATTATGCTCCGTACAGGGCGTTTAAATCCGAGCTGAACAATTTCAATATCATAGTTTCCGGTAACGATCAAGGCGCCAAAAATGAAGCGGCAATGGCAAAAGCGATGAACGGTTTAGGCATTTGGACTTTTATCGCATACAGAGGCGTTAAAAATGCGGATAAAAAATATTCTAAATTAAAACCCAATACCGTAATATCAAAAAAAGTCATGATAAACGGAGAACTCACGGAAGTTGATTTCAAAATAAAACATTATGTATATTTTGCGTCTAACAAGATAACCGCCAAAGAGACAGCGTCCGGCGAGATAGTTGCCGAAGTTGTTCCTCTGTCTCATCAGGGTTTCTTTACGGAAGCGGCCAACGGGCATATACTTGACGAAGTTTATGTCGAGTCAATGGAACAGTTTGCGCAAGACATGGACGGTTCCGTACAAATGGCCGGTGCGCAGTCCGGCGCAATAATTTACGGGGAAGACGTAACTGCTCCGGAAGTTAATGCGCAGCAGGAAGCGTCCGCCGCCGCTAAATTCGATTGGTCTGCATTCTCAAACTATCGTTTTGACACGGTTAACGACGAGACTGCCATATCGGATAAGCTTATAGAATTTTACAATTCCGTCGAAACGAAAAAAGACAAAGGCCGCATTATAAGCGGTTACGAAACTGCCAATGACCTTAAAGCCGTAGACAATGCGACCAATTTGACCAACCCCGAAAGCGCCTCAAGATTTATTGCCAGAGAAATAAGCAAAGGCGTGTCCATCATAAGATTAGACGTAGGCGGAAATGTCGCCGAAATTATTGAAGCCGTATTGAAAAAAGACGCTAAAAACGTTCAAGCAAAGAAAGCGCTTAATTTCATAGAACAAGGTAAAGACGTGAGCAAAGTGTTAAATGTCAAATTGAGCGAATTGAACGAAAATCTGATAGAGCAAATTTACAGAGCCGGCTTTAACGGAATAAACGTCATAATAAGCGCCGACGCAACTTCCGGACAGCTTAACAGGCTGAACTCCCTGTCGGACAAAATGGGCGAATATTCAAAACTTTACGGGCTGGAAATACGCAATTATGTTACTGTTGAGATCGCGGCTCTTATGAAGATGGATCCGTCCGAAATCGGTATTATCAAAAATCTTGCTGACAAAAAAATAATGCCCAATATAGATTTTGGCACGACCCGCATAGATCCGTCCTCAAAAGCCAAACTGAACGAAGTTTTCAATAACATAAATTATTCTATTAGACTTGACAGCATGGAAACCGGCGAAGAGACGGAAGGCATTGATCCGGTCGTGCTGGGTACGCCGGATACGGATTCGTTAAAAAAAGACAAGAACAATCATGTAAAAACCGAAGCTTCTTTCTCAAAAGCTTATGCCTCAAGATATGCCGCAAACAGATCCGCAAGAACAAGGGGCGAAGGCAAAGCAAGACAGGTCAAAGACAGTTCCGGCAAAAGGAGCGCGCCGGTTTCTTACATCGCGAAATTTGACGAAGGCAAAGTAACTCCGGAGCGGTTAAACAAACTCGACAAATACATGTACGCCGAAACGGAAAAAGAAAGTTACGGCGAAACGGATTTTGATGAAATGCTGGAACTTTTAGAAGAGCTGGGCATAACGGACGCAAGCCGCATGTACATGAGAATAAAACAGTTGAAAGAAAGTACTGACGGCGACGCCAAATTCAGATATGCTATGGCAAAAGCGGATTTGAGGTTTGCGGTATTGTCCGCTATGGAACAGCAGTATCTTGAATTTAAAGGAATAAAATTCTCCAAAGACAACAGAGGAGCAACGAAAGAAAACCAGCTTAAAGACGTCAAAGAAGAAGACTTGAACGCCGTAAGAGAGCTGATGTGGAATATCTACAGACAGCAAAACCAAAAAGCGAAAATTGACGCGCGCAGCGGTCAGGTTTTAAGCGTATCCGAAATTTCAAAAGGATTGACAAGCTACAGATTTACCGGCGACAAAGAAAACATGAACAACATGAACGCGAAAGACCTCAGACAAACAAACAATCCCGCGATATATAACTTCCTTGAATCTCTGGAAGAACCCGACGCCGGCAAGAAAAAGACTCTAAACGAAGAAGAGCTGCTGGAACTTTTGGCAGTAATGAACGTCTCTATCGACATAGTGTTTATAAAAGCGGTGCAAGACGTAATCAACGCAACAAAGTCCGGCACCACTCTGGTAAGCGCAATACTGAGAGCCGCATAAAAAAACATGCCGTTCGTATTTTTTCTTTGTCGTCATGCCAGAGTGTCTTTGATCGTCTTATTTCCTCAGCAGCCTGTCCCAGCCGCAGCTGGGGCAGGCTTTAAAAGAATTACAACATTTCCGAAACCTTCGGTCATGACGACAAAAATAATTTCACCCATTTGCCATTCCCGAGCGCCGTGATCGGGCATTTTGTCGTAGTAGAAATTCCCCCTTTAAAAAAAAGGGGGAATTTCCCCTGCCTTCAACCTAAAAGAGTAAAAAGCCATAAAAACACTCATAAAAAGAAAGATATGGGAGAGCTAAAAGGTTGAAGTCAGGTAATATAATATTTCATTAAAGCCCAATTTCGTATTTATGTAGTTGCAGTAAAATTCCCCTCTACGGAGGGGTGGCAGATACGAAGTATCTGACGGGGTGGTAGTCGTTGCCGTTGCAGTTGGTTGTTGCCGTTGCAGTTCGTCGTTACCGTTCATCCGTCATTGCCTGGATCTGTTACAGGCAATCCACGTTTGCAGTTAACCGTTGCCTTTGGCATAGAGGAAGTCTTTTGTTGCCGTTGTAATCAGTTTTGCAGAATAATATTGGCAGAATTAAGACTTGACGAAA
>JAISDI010000038.1 GCA_031264895.1 Endomicrobium sp.
AATGGGTTTACTATAGTAATTAAAAAAAATAATAATGAATAAGAAAAAAATATTGGTCGTATTAAATGCAAATCTCGGAGATTTTATTCTTGCGACTTCGGCGTTAAATCTTTTAAAAAAGAACTCAAAAAATTCAATTATTTACGTTATAGCGCAAAAAAGATTTAAACCGTATATAGAAAACAATCCCGCGATAGACAATATTATTTATAACAATAATTTATTTTCCGCCGACAGCAAGCGGCTGACAAGAAGGCTACGAGAGGTCGTTTGGTTTGTTAAAAATTTTATAAAATTAAAATTTCTTTCTTTTGATACATGTATATTCCTTGACAGTTCGCCTTTTTTAGCTCTTGCCGCAAATATTTTAATAATAAAAACCATTGCAGGCCCCGCGACAAGATGGTGTGGATATGACAAGCCTTTCCCGATATTAAAATATTTAAATTATATCGTGAAAATGAACAAAGACTCCGACAGAATTCATATCTCGGAAAGATATCAGACAATTATAAGAAGCATAATAAACACAAATAATATTGAGCTTCCCGTTCTTCCCGATACAAGCCATATAAAATCAGATATTGTTGAAGCAGTAAAAAATGATAAAAATAAGAAAATAGTTTTTTGTTTTGAAGGATACGGAGGTTATAATAGGTTTCCCTTCAATAATGCGATAGATACAATCAATGCTGTCCTTAAACATATCACGCCTTCAATTTACTTTGTAGGAACCTGCAAAAACAATGAATATGCGTCAAAAATTGCAAAATCCGTTAATCATCCTATAATAAATTTATGTGGAAGTACTTCTTTACATGAACTCAAAGAAGTATTGAGAAACGCAGATTTGCTCATATCCATAGATACCGGCGTTGTTCATCTTGCCGCAGCGGAAAATATAAAAATTATATCTCTGTATGGGCCTGGACTTCCTGATAATTCAGGGCCTATGTCTTCAAAAGCACATTGTTTTCACGGAGAAGAAACATGTTCACCCTGTCATTTTAAACGTGAAACGGAAAGTTTTAAATGTCCCATGCCAGATAATCCTATATGCCTTGCAAACATTAATCCTTATGACATTGCAAATAAAGCCATAGAAATGTTGGAGGAAAAATGACAGATCAGCCTTTAGTCTCCATAGTTATGGCAGCATACAACGGTCAAAATTTTTTAAAAAAACAGCTTGATTCTTTGTTTATGCAAACTTATAAAAATATAGAAATTATAGCCTGTGACGATTGTTCTACGGATTCAACGATTTCAATATTAAAATCATATTCATCAGTAAAGGTACTACAAAATGAGCAAAACATCGGTTTCGTAAAAACTTTTGAAAAAGTAATATCAGCCGCAAAAGGTAAATACATAGCGTTATGCGACCAAGACGATGTATGGCTGCCTGAAAAAATAGAGACTCTTGTAAAAGAAATAGGTGATAATGTTTTAATCCATTCAGATGCATATTTAATCGACGAAAGCGATAATATTATCTCAAATACGGCTTCTCTAAAAGTAAAAAAATTCCTTCGAAATAAAACTTTTACGGATTTTCTAAAATCAAATTCCGTAACGGGCTGTACTTTAATGTTAAAAAAAGAACTCCTGAATACGGCTATTCCGTTCCCTAAAAATACGCAATATCACGATTGGTGGCTTGCTATATGCGCCGCAAAATACGGAAAAATAAAATACTTAGATATGCCTTTAGTCAAATACAGAATGCACGCTTCTAACGCTTCTTTTAATTTCTATAGAAATAAAATAGCCTTTTTAAAACAATCGAGAAAATTTTACTCCGAAGTTTTGAGCAGATTTAAAACTTCTCTTTCTTTGAAAGAATTCATTATTTTAAAATTATATACTTTCTATTTCTTTATATTCGTAAGGCTCCTTATCAAAACAGGTCTTATTTCACCTGAGAACCCAAAGAGTTTATAACCAATATTTGCCATAGAAGGGGAATTTTAACGGCGCGGGTTGCATACTGCGGCGACTGCGGCGCTTACGGATGACGCGCCGGCTTTTTTTAATGTTACTGAAATTTCGTTTAGGGTTGCGCCGGAATATAGCGCGTCGTCTACTATACATATTCTTTCGTCGCCTTTGAGCGATGCAGCAAAAGAATTTTCTATTTCTTTTTGCCTCTCGTTGCCGGGAAGCATTTTAAGTTCTTTTGTTATTTTGATTTTTCGGACGATTTGCGCGTTTAAAGGTTTGTTAAGCTTTTGGGATAAATGCAGGGCAAGGTTCATGGAAAAGTTTATTTTTTGTAAATTTTGCGAAGGAACATAAATAAAAAAATCAAAGCTCTGCAAAAAATCTTTTTCCGTTTCCATCTTTTCACACAAAAAATCGGCAGTTTTATTAAAAGTATCCGGACTCATTTTGAAATCGCGCATGAAAACGTGAAAATTATTCATATCGTCATAATTCACGGCAAAAATCAGTTTGTCTAAATTTTTAATTATCATTATCCGAGCATCCAATTCTTATTTTTTACGAAATTCAGCGATGAACGGCGAAATGGCAAAAAACGACTACTTCGTCCGGCAAGAGGAATTTCCGAAGACGACAAAATGGATTCCCCCCGTATTAAAAAAAGGATTGTGCGCTCACATCTCGCGCCCGCCGCAAGACATGCGCTTCTTATTCGGCGCGCTGCGGCTGGGGCAGGCTTTTGTGGAATTACAGAATTTAATAGCCTTCGGGAATGACAAACGAGCGAAATCATCTTTGTCAATACCCGAATGCTTTAATCGGGTATCCATGTTAAATGGGTTGATTGACGGCAACTACAACGGCAACAACGACCACCCCGTCAGATACTTCGTATCTGCCACCCCTCCGCAGGATGGGAATTTTACG